>CAZPNN010000456.1:0-4444 GCA_964587605.1 uncultured Chromatiaceae bacterium | reverse complement strand
CGACTCGTTGAGGATAGGACAAAAAAAGCCTTGTACGGCTTATACGCCGGTCCTGGTGGGCGGGGCGAGAAGCGGGTGGAGAAGGGGAGATTCGGGGTGCGGTTGACGACGACCTGCGCCCTATCCTCCAACCTACCGATCCCGGGGTTAGACTCTTGCCCAGATTCATAAGCCCGGGCGCGCCACCTACGACAATGAACCCATTTCTCACCGCCGCTGTTCTGGCCGTGGTTGCCGCAACGGCAACCGCGCAGAGCACGTTTCACGGCAACGTCGCCCGCACAGGTGCCTACCCCGGCGCCGGCCCGACGCAATTTGGCGGCGTGAAGTGGGCGTTCGACACGGGCGGACCCGTCACCGGTTCACCGGCCGTGGCAGATGGCATCGTGTACATCGCCAGCCTGAGCGGGCAGCTGTTCGCCCTCGATCAGGCGAGCGGCAAGGAGCGCTGGAAGTTCACGTCGCGCATGCCGATCGCGTCTTCGCCGGCGGTCGCTGCCGGCTCAGTCTATATCGTGTCCTCCACCGGCGCGCTGGTCGCGCTGGATGCCGCAACGGGCGCGACGCACTGGGTGTTCGCCACCGACTTCGAGCGCCGGTTCGAGGCCCGCAACCTGCACGGCTACCTGTCGGCCGCGCAAACCATCCCGGATGCCTGGGATGTGTTCACCTCCTCACCCGCCGTTGCGAATGGCAGCGTGTACTTCGGCGCCGGGGACGGCAACGTCTACGCCGTGGAGGCGAAAACCGGCCTGGTGCGCTGGACGTTTCCGACTGGTGACGTCGTGCATGCTTCGCCGGCCGTCGCGGGCAACACGGTTTTTGTCGGCAGCTGGGACAGCAGCCTCTACGCGATCGACGCGGACAGTGGCGTGCAGAAGTGGGTGTTCCGGGCGGGCCGGGATCCGGCGATCCACAACCAGGAGGGTTTTCAGTCCTCGCCGGCCGTGGTGGACGGCACTGTATACGTCGGCTGCCGCGATGCGCACGTCTACGCGCTCGACGCGGCGACCGGCCGCAAGAAGTGGGCCTACCCGACCAGCAAGTCCTGGGTGAACGGCACGCCCGCGGTTCGCGACGGCATGGTCTACGTCGGTACCTCCGACAGCTCGCGCTTCATGGCGCTCGACGCGAAGACTGGTCGGCTGCGCTGGGACTTCGACGCGAAGTCCTATGTCTTTTCCTCCGCAGCGCTGGCGGGCGGTCTCGCCTATGTCGGCAGCCACAACGGCCGGCTCTACGCCATCGATGCGCGCACCGGCGCTCTCGCCTGGGAATTTCAGACCGAGGCGTCGAAGCAGAACCGCATGAACGTGCTGAATCCTGACGGCCGGTTGAACGCAGCCGCATTCGCGCCGCTGTTCAACGATTTCCAGGACATGTACCTAGACTTCTATCGCTTCACCACAGTCGGCGCGATCATGTCCTCCCCCGTCGTTGACGAAGGTGTCGTCTACGTTGGCAGCACCGATGGCAAGCTGTACGCCATTCAGTAGGCTGCAGCCGGCCGAGGCTGTCGTGGGGGCCCCGTCGAGGCGCAGCATGTGGAAATGAATGTTCAGGTTCAGCGCGCTGCCGAAGCGCTAGGGAACCTCTGATTTACCCGCGTTCGCGGCACGCAACGATTATTTCTCGGCCAAAATAGCGTTGGCATTTCCAGAATCTTGTCAATGACCAGCGGGTCCTCGAGGCAGGCAATCAACCGCACCTGGCCGCCGCAGCCTTCGCAGCGGCGTGGGGTATCCGGGCTAGCGGTCGAGATTCTACGCCGCCCGTTTCACCGGAATCTTTCTGAGAGTTGGCCCAATGGTGCGCTCCGCGTGCCAGAGATCGTGGGCCGTCTGCATGGACAGCCACAGATCTGGCCCGTTGCCGCAGTAACGGCCCAGGCGCAAGGCCATTCCCGGGGTGACGGGGCGTCGGCCGATCAGGATCCCGTGCAAGAGCTGCCTGCTGATGTGCAGGTCTCGCGCCGCAGCTGACACCGACACTCCCAATGCGGGCAGGATGTCCTCACGGAGGAGCTCGCCTGGGTGGGTGGGTGGTCTCTTGCGCTTCTCTTTCCGCATGGCTGCCTCAGTGATAGTTGACCAGATCCACGTCGATTGCATCGTCGTCGGACCAGCCGAAGGTGATGCACCAGGGGCCATTAACGTGAACGCTGTAACGTACCGACGTCGTGCCGCGGCGTGCAGCGCATCTAGCCGGCGTGCGGTCCGCTTGAGCAGATCCGCGCGAACATAGCGACTGTGGCCTGACTCGAACAGTTCGGCAAGGCCTCGATGTCTGAAGCTTAGGATCATGCATCCAGGCTGTCAACCAATAGTTGACATACAGGCAACTTAGACTAGATGAGGGTTTGTCAACGCGCTACCTGAGAAAATGGGCTTTTCGTCTGGAAAAGCGAGCGCGAGGGAGGGCTCCATGCGCCGAGCGTCGCCCAGAAGCTCAGTGCAGGACACCTGAGTGGAGGTCTGAACAGCTAGACTCAACCCATGGCAGAAGGTCCCGCGCACAGCCTGGCTCGTCTCGGCAACGAACTTGCCGGACAGGCCCGTCAGTACGCGCGGTTGATGCGACTCGACAAGCCCGTGTTCGAAAAACTTTCCGCGGTCGTGCCGGACACCTGAGCTGAACAGCTGGACTCAGTGGAAGTGAGTGCACGATAGCGTGGCAGATGTGACTAGGCGTTCGGGCCTGAGCGCCGGATGCGCTCCGCCACGGCCACCGCCCACAGGGCATAGGCTGGCGGTCCTGGATGAAAGCCGTCGCTGGCTATGATCGCGGCCACATGCGGTTCCGCAGTGGTACCCAGACTGAGGTACTCGCAGCCCGGTTCGCTGGCCGCAATACTGGCCAGCACTCGATCCAGTTGTGCGGCAGCCGAACCCAGATACCAGCGTAGCGGTTCAGGCAGCGCCGGAAAGCGGTGGACAGGAGGCAATCCCGACAAGATGAATTGGCGGACACCGGACATTTCCCGCAACCAGGCGATCAACTCGCGCTGGTCAACGGCAAACCGGGTCGGCGTGTGCCGTCGAATGGCATCATTTACACCCAGCGAAATTACGGCCACATCCCATTCGCCTTCGAGAGGATGCTCCCGCAAGTGAGCGAGCAGGCCGCTCGTGGTGTAGCCGGAACGCGCGATCAGCTGCCAGGTAACCTGCCGGTCCTTTTCCAGCCGGGCGACCAGCTGGCCGCTGAGCGCCTCGGCCTGGGTGGCGGCGCCCACGCCAGCCGCCGCTGAGTCGCCCAGTATGAGCAGCCGAACCCGAGGACCTGAGCCGCTGGTGCCGTGGCGGGAACCGGAAGGTTCAGGCAGAACTGGAACGCTACAGCGTACGTAGAAGCCTTGCGCGGCGAGCAGGGGGGCAAGGGTGAGGGTGATCAATGGATGCATGTTTGACGAGGCATGTGGCGCAGGCCGAGCCCCGGACCGTGATGGCGGCCACATCAGGCCGGCATCTCCTGAAACCGCGGCAGGTCGTCGCTGATGTCGAACCAGCCCGCCTTTGAGCCCACGAAGAGTGGGAGGATAGAACAATTAAAGCGCCGCCAGATAGCGCGCCCAAGCCGTCGCCAGCCGTGCCCTGAATCTCCCCCGTCCCACCACTTTCTCGCACCGCACACCCCCACCGGCGCAGCGCGGCCCGGCCGAACCGGGTCCGACGCAAACGGGACCGGCCAGCTGCGATCTGGCTCTGCGTCGACAGGTCTCAGCTCCAGCACAACCTGCCCCGGTGGGCAGCGGCTGGTTTCTGGTGACCCCGCCCGGCCGGTGTGATCTCCGTCCGCCAGACGCCATGCTGTATTGAATGGTGGTGCCACTATTGATACCATTGTACTGTGGCATCGACGGCGAAAATCCTTGACCAGATGCGGCGCGAACCGGCCAATGTGCGCTTCGCCGATCTCAAGAAGGTCTGCCAGGCGTACTTCGGTAACCCGCGGCAGTCAGGAACCAGCCACGCCATATTCAAGACACCCTGGGTGGGCGATCCCCGCATCAACATCCAGGACGACAAGGGCAAGGCCAAGACCTACCAGGTCCGGCAAGTGTTGCTGGCCATCGGCAAGTTAGAGGACAGGCGCAATGAGCGTTGATCACTATACCTACCGCGTGACGTGGTCGGCCGAGGACGGCGAGCATGTCGGCCTGTGCGCCGAATTTCCGTCGCTGTCGTGGCTGGCGAAAACGCCGGTGGCGGCCTTGAAGGGAATTCGACAGGTGGTGGCCGAAGCGGTGGCCGGCATGCAGGCCGCCGGCGAGACCATTCCCGTACCGCTGTCAGAGAAGCGTTACAGCGGGGAGTTCCGGGTACGCATTCCGCCGGAAGTGCATCGTGCCCTGGCAATGCAGGCGGCGGAGCAGGGTGTCAGCCTGAATCGCCTGGCGAGTGCGAAGCTGACCGCGTGAGTAATCGGCATAGGGGGCGAGCCC
>CAZPNN010000455.1:0-1672 GCA_964587605.1 uncultured Chromatiaceae bacterium | reverse complement strand
GGCTGGCCGGGCGGCGGCGATCAGCAGGACCAGCAGGAAGGCCAGGTGGTCGTAGCCGGTGACCAGATGCCAGACCCCCTGGACCAGGAACCGGACCGCCACCTGCCGGGGCGTTTCCGCCTCGTGCCACGTGGGGGTGTCGGCTGTCAGCATCACGGCGGGTGTGCCGCCGGCGCTGATGATCACCCGGTGCAGTGGGTCCGCGCGGAACCCGGCGGTGTAGTCCAGTGCGAGGGGGCCACCGCTGCAGGCCAGTGTCATCTCCAGCCGGGCATAGCGCCCTTCGGCGTAGTCCGCGATCTGCAGCGGGCCGGAAACCCGCCCCGTGCACTCCCCGGTGCCTGAGCGGACCCGCAGCCGGTGCTGGAGCAGGGCGCCAATCCGGGCGCTCGCACGGTCGATCTCATCGAAGGTCAGCTGGCCGTCGGCATTGCGGTCCAGTCCAAGTTCGTAATTCAGATCCAGCAGCGGCTGGTCGGAGATCAGGCGCCGGCTTTCGGTAGTGCGGTCGACGGTGAGGTAGGTCGTGCCGGACGTGTGGGCGAGCGCTACCGACGCCCCGGTGCAGGTGAGCACAGCCAGCAAGGCACGGACCAGGCGCTTGCTCATGCGGGATGCTCCGGCGCGGCGGCCTGGGCCAGGGCAGCCAGGGCCTTTGCGCGCCGCTCCCGGGTGGCCTGGGTATCAGGCCGTGATGTCAGCACCGCCAGAGCCTCGGCGGGGCGATTCCGGGCAATCAGGAAGTCCGCGTAGGCGAGGGCAGGGAAGTGACGCCAACCGGCCGTGCGCAGCGCCTCCAGGTACCAGCGCTCCGCGAGCTCCGGCTGCCCTGTCTTGTCGGCAAGCTCCGCGGCGATCCCGCTTGCGTAGCTCCGGACGTCATCCGTCGAACTGACACTACGCAACGCTTGCTGGACCAGTTCGAGTGCCGGACCCGGATCACCCAGCATCCCCCGCGCCTGCGCCATGCAGGCGGAGGCAGCGAGCGGGTCAATGGAGCGGGCCGCAAGCAGGCAGTCGCCAGCGGCGCCCCGCGCATTGCCGAGGGCGAGCCGGGCCTGGGCCCGGGCCAGCCGGGCCGTCCCGTCGCCGGGCTGCCTGCTCAGTACTCTGGTGAGCACACCTTCGCTCGCGGCGAATTCGTGTCGATACTGAAGCATGTCCGCGTAGGGCATCAGAATCCCTGGGTCGCTGGATTCCATGGCAAGCGGCCGCAGCAGATTCTCCGCCCAGCCGTAGTAGCGCTCGGCGCCTGAGCGATGGCCGGTCTCGATGAGTGCCGTGGCGTAGCTCACCGCCAGCTCCGGGTCGCCCGGATTGCGGTCCACCGCGGCGCGGAGACGGCTGAGCTGTCGCTCAGCCGTCCGGTCGCCGAGAACCAGCACGACGGTATTGCCATCGGCAGGCCGGAAGCCGGCGACCGGGGCTGCCTGCGCCACCGCGAGGAGGGCGATGGCGCAGGCGCCGGCCAGAATGGCGGGCCGGTTCGCGCGCATGACTACTGCAGCAGTCCCGTGAAGGCGTCGGGGTTGTCGTCGACGTCAGCGGTGACCGTGAAGCCCCTGACGGGTCTCGGCTCGTCGGTCTCCGCCAGCCCGAAGGCGCCAGCGGCAAGCCCGCTGAAGGGGACCAGCACCGGGTTGACGCTGACGCGGGCGCTGCGGACCGTCTC
>CAZPNN010000454.1:0-3464 GCA_964587605.1 uncultured Chromatiaceae bacterium | reverse complement strand
CTCACCAGGTTCGCCACGGCGAGCGCGAGGATCACGAGCCACGTCGAGAGAATTCCGGTGAACCGCCCGGTGCTGCGCCCGGACGACTGCGTCAACCCGATAGCGTGGAGCGCGCGGGCAACCACCAGCGCCGCCCCCGCTGCATGCACCGCCCAGCCTGGCGCACCGCCGATCTCGTACAAGGCCAGCAGCAGGCGCGCCAGGGGCACGTACTCCGCGAAGTTGCCATGGATGCGTACGGCGCGCTCAAGTTCACGGTTATCGCCCGTGCCGAGTCCCACCTGCAGCCTCATGCGCCGCTGCGCAACCCTGTAGCTCAGGACGATGTAGACGATCGCGAGGACGCTGGCGTAAATGGCGGTGATCTGTACAGACATGATCTACTCCTGCAAAAGGTAATCCTGGTACTGCGCCCGCAGCTCCAGCTTGCTGATCTTTCCGGTGCCGGTGTGGGGAATGTCGGCGACGAAGATCACGTCATCCGGCACCCACCAGCTGGCAACCTTCGCCGCAAGGAAGGCCAGCAGATCGTCCCGCGAGACCGTCTCGCCGGGCTTCAGCGTCACGATCAGCAGGGGGCGTTCCGACCACTTCGGGTGGCTCACGCCGATCACGGCCGCCTCGGCAATGGCCGGATGACTCACGGCATGATTCTCCAGTTCGATGGAACTGATCCACTCGCCGCCTGACTTGATGACATCCTTGGTCCGGTCGGTGATCTGCAGGTAGCCGTACGGGTCGATCGTGGCGACGTCGCCGGTTTCAAACCAGCCGCCGGGCTTGAACGCTTCGCACTCGTCCAGGCCGTAGTAGCCACTGGCGATGAACGGGCCGCGGACCTGCAGCGCCCCGAAAGTCCGGCCATCCCAGGGCAACTCCTGACCCTCGTCCCCGACGATGCGCAACTCGACGCCGAACACGGCGCGGCCCTGTTTTGCCTTCAGCGCGCGCACGGCATCCGGCGACCGCTCGCCCCGCGATGGCTTCGGTGAATTGAAGGTGCCAATCGGCGACGTTTCTGTCATGCCCCAGGCATGGTGGGTTTCGACGCCGTGACGCTCGCGGAACTCGTCGATGACAGCCCTCGGGCAGGCGGCACCTCCAACCACGGTGCGCTTCAGGCTCGGCAGCCGAATCCCGCTGTGCGCCAGGTGCTGGAGGAGCGCTAGCCAGACGGTCGGCACGCCAAGCGCAATCGTCACCTGTTCGCTGTTGATGAGATCGCAGAGCGTGGCCGGATCACCGGCACCGCGGCCCGGCAGCACGAGCTTGGCGCCGGCCATTGGCACGACAAACGGGATGGCCCAGGCATTGACATGAAACATGGGAACTACCGGCAGCACGGCATCGACGGCGCGCACCCCTATCGTGTCCGCACCGCTGGCAACCAGCGCGTGCAGCACGGTGGAACGGTGACTGTAGAGCACGCCCTTGGGATGGCCTGTCGTACCGGAGGTGTAGCAGAGGCAACTGGCCGCACGCTCGTCAAGTTCCGGCCAGTCGAATACTGGCTCTTCCGCAGCGACCAGCGTCTCGTAGCACAGCGCGTCGGCGAGCAAGGGAACGGCTGAGGCAGCAGGCATGTGCGCGGCGCCCGCCATATAGACAATCGTCCGCACATGCGTCAGATGCGGGACGAGCTTGGCCAGTAGCGGCGCAAATTCCGGCGCTGCAAACAGCACGGTGGCGCCCGCGTGATTGATGATCCAGGCAATCTGCTCGGGCGTCAGGCGCGGATTGACAGTATGCAATACGCGCCCGGAACAGCACACCGCGTAGTACAGCTCGAAATGGCGGAAATCGTTCCATGCAAGCGTTGCCACGCGGGCTGCAGCGGGCAGGTTGTAGCGGGCCAGCGCGTTAGCCAGTTGGGCAGCGCGCGCAAAGGCTTCTTGGTAGGTGTAGCGGTGCCGTGGGTGGTCGGCCGTGATGGACACGATCACCTGCTCACCGTGATTCTGCTGCGCGTGGCGCAGAATGCCGGTGATCGTCAGGGGCACGTCCATCATCAGACCCTGCATGGCCCTTATCCTCGCACGAAGTCCGCAAGCGCGGGCCACTCGCCGGCGCAGATGTCGGGATCGAAAAAACCGAAGTGGCCGATCTTCAGGCCTTGCGGATTGTGCGATCCCAGGTTGACGAGTTCCCGGTCCGCGTTGGGAAACCAGTCGTGCCAGGCACGCACGGCGCGCTCGGGGGAAAATTTATCCTTCTCAATCAGATAGGTGCGCAGCCGGCAACGCACGTCGTCATGGAATTGCGGCTGCGGCCCCACGGTGGGGCTGCGGATATAGTCCCGGTCCCGGCCCCACTGTGCCCACTGCCGGGCAACGCCGGCAGGCAGGTCCTGGCCCAGGCCCAGGTACGACGCCGGAAACGTGGTACCGAGCGCGGTCATCAACGGGATTGCCGCGTACCAGAAGATGAAGACCTTGGCGCGCGAAAGCCCGCTCCAGTGCCGCCAGTGCCCGGCCTGGCTCACCACGCCAACCACGCCGTCAATGTCCCTGATGGCCGGTTGGATACCCAGTAACTGCCCGCCGACGGAGTGTCCCAGCACCACGACCCGCTCTGGCGCGTGACTGGTCCGTAGCCACTGGAGGGCGGCCGGAAAATCCTTGCGACCCCAGTCTTCCAGCCGGACATTGGCGGCATCCGCCAGCACCGAATCACCGATGCCGCGGTAGTCGTAGGTCAGCACGCCGATTCCCTGCGCCATCAGGTATCCAGCCAGATGCCGGTAGAAGCTGCGGCGCACGCCCATCGCGGAGTTGATCAGCAACCAGGTCCGTGCTCCGTCGGGCGCGTACACCGTCCCCTTGAGCTGCTGCCCGCCTTCGGCACTGATGTCGACATCGACCGTCTTCAGGATTGCACCACAGTGCCGGCAGCCAGCAGGTCGTTGATGTCGCTACTGGCAAAGCCCGCCTCCTCAAGAATGGCGCGGGAGTCCGCGCCGACCGCGACAGGCGCTCGCGGTTCTGCCGGAACCGTGCCACTGAAGCGCGGCGCCGGCGCGTGCTGCAGGACGCCGTTCACGGTAACAAACGCGTGGCGCGCAACATTGTGCGGGTGCACGCTCGCCTCGCTCACCGTGAGCACCGGGGCAAAGCAGGCGTCGGTACCTTCCAGCAGCACACACCACTCATCCCGCGTCCGGCTGCGAAAGATCTCGGCAAGCTCCGCCTTCAGCCGCGGCCATTCCGGATTGTTCGCGTGGAATGCACCGAGCCCGTGAGGGCTGAAGCGCGCGACATCAAGACCCGCGAGCCGGATCAACTCCTGGTAGAAAGCCGGCTCGATCGCTGCAATCGAGATGAACTTGCCGTCGCGGGTTTCGTAGGTCGAGTAGAAGTGCGCCGCACCGCTCAGAAAGTGGGTACCAGGCTGCTCGTCGAAGATCCCGGCGGCCCGGAAACCGTGAAACATGGCCATGAGCGCATTGACGCCATCGAGCATTGCGG
>CAZPNN010000453.1:0-1715 GCA_964587605.1 uncultured Chromatiaceae bacterium | reverse complement strand
AACGGTCCCCCAGACGGTCCCCCAGCAACCGGTTGTGTGAGCACCGCTACTCTCGTCTGCACCCAATTGGGTCAGCTCCAGGGCGCGGTTGAAGGAAGCTATCGCGCCTTCCGCGGGATTCCCTTCGCCGCACCGCCCTTCGGCGACCTGCGCTGGCGTCCGCCGGAGCCTCCGGCCAAGTGGCAGGGTGTGCGCGACGCCACGGCGTTCGGCAACCGCTGCCCGCAAGTCGACTACCTCGGCCAGCCGCTGGGGGACGAAGACTGCCTCACCCTGAATGTTTATGCAGTCAACCCGTCCGCGAGTTCGAAACAGCCGGTGATCGTGTTCATTCACGGCGGCTTTGAAACGCAGGGCAGTGCCCAGCAACCGCCGTGGCATGTCGCCCCGCCGCTTGCGGGTCACGACGTGATCGTCGTGACCGTGCAATACCGCCTGGGGCTGCTCGGCTTCCTCGTGCACCCGGCGCTCACGGCTGAATCGCCGCAAGGCTCATCCGGAAATTATGCACTGATGGATCTGATCGCGGCCCTGCAATGGGTGCACGACAACATCAGCGAGTTCGGCGGTGACCCGGCACGAGTGATGATCCTTGGCCATTCCAGCGGATCGCTAAACGTGCAGGCCTTGCTGGCATCGCCCGCGGCTGAGGGGCTCTTCTCGTCTGCCGGCATGTTGAGCTACGTGCTGAAGGGCGACCTGATCGGTACCAGCATCGATACCGCCTATCGCTGGTATGCGGATGTCCCCAGTGCCCTGGGCTGCGACACGTCTGCGGATGTGCTGGCGTGTCTGCGAGCAGTGCCGGCGGATACGATGGTGCAAAGCGGCCCCAACAGTGCGGACACCGGGTGGGTCAACATCGAACCCGTCGTCGTGCCTGAAGACCCTTACCTCAAGTTGCAGCGGCTCGGCTCGCCGGTGCCCCTGCTCATCGGCTCGACCAGCGATGAAACGGCATTTACCTACGTGATGGGCCCCACCCTGGATGAGAGCGGCTACGCCGCGGCCATCCACACGCAATTCGATCCTTGGGCGGCCGGCGCCGGCGACACGATCCTGTCACTGTATCCAGTGACCGATTACGACAGCCCCAACTACGCGCTCAACGCCGTGGAATCAGATCTTTTCTTCACCCGCAATACCCGGAATTTCGCGCGTGACGTGAGCGGCGCCGGGCGAACCCCGGTCTGGCGGTACCTGTTTACGCACCGCTACGAGAACGACTCCTTTCACAATGCGGTGCGGGCGTTTCACTCGGCCGAGTTGCCATTCATTTTCGGCAATCTCCAGACCTTGACGACGAACATGCCCTACAACCCGAGCAACGCCGAGATCGCATTGTCCAACGAGATCATGGACTACTGGGCGCGGTTCGCGGCGACGGGCGATCCGAACGGACCCGGCGCGGTTCAATGGCTTCCATACGATACCGGTGAAAACATCCTGCAGCTGGACAACAACATCGTGAATCTGGCCGGAGGCTACAGAAACCCGCAGTGCGATTTTATGTCGACCTTGCCTACCAGATTCTAGAGCGCGTCTGTGCGCGTCGTCGGCGTACTCTTCATTCTGTCCTGGCTTGCTGGCTGTGGCGGTGGCGATCCAACGACTCCGTCGCCACCGGCATTTTCGTACAACGGGTCACAGCCTTTTCCCGCGGTTGTCGGCGAGGCGATCGAATTGACGCCTGCGGTGTCCGGGACGGTGGGCCA
>CAZPNN010000452.1:0-5234 GCA_964587605.1 uncultured Chromatiaceae bacterium | reverse complement strand
CTTGACGGAGCCGGGGCCATCACCGAAGCTCTGGCCAGAGCCATTCCCGGGGAGAATTCTCAATATGCGCCCAATCGTTCTTGCCCTTGCCAGTTTGCTGTTCGCCACCAGTCTGCCGGCCGACACCACGAAACCCACCGTGCTCATCACCGGGGCGAACCGCGGCATCGGCCTTGAGCTGGTCCGCCAGTACTCTGCCCGGGACTGGCACATTATCGCCACAGCCCGCGATGTGGCCGGTGCCACGGATCTTAAGGCACTCGCCAAGGCCGACCCGGATATCAGCATCGAGGCGCTGGATGTCACCGATCACCCCGGCGTGGACGCGCTCGCCGCGCGGCTCAAGGACCAGCCCATCGACGTGCTGCTCAGCAACGCCGCCAAGACGCCACGCTACATGTCGGCCATGAAGGGCGCCGCAACGATCGACTTCGCCGAGGCCCGCAACAGTTTCGAGATCAACGCCCTGGGGCCGGCCAAGCTGGTCGCCGTTTTCCTGCCCCATGTGCAGAAGTCCACGCAGAAGAAGATTGCCGTCATCTCCAGCAAGGCAGGTTCATTCACGGAAAGCCCGAAGATGTCGATGATGTACGAGTACCGCACCAGCAAGGCGGCGCTCAACATGATCGTGTACACGCTCAGCTTCGAGACCGCGAGAAAGGGCGTGACCATTGCCGCCATCTCGCCAGGCTCCGTGGACACCAAGCCTGTGGAGGGTGAGCTCGGCTTTGGCACCAGCTTCAAGCAGCCAAACACCATCCAGCCAGCTGAAAGTGTGGCCGGCATCATCAGGGTAATCGACAGCCTGACGCCGGCCCAGAACGGCCAGTTCCTCGACTTCAAGGACGGTCGCGTAATTCCCTGGTAGCGGTCCGTGGCGGGAGGCCCTTCCCGTGAGCATCGAGTCCGCGAGTCGCGAGCGGGAAGGGCCTCCCGCCACGGACCGCGGGCCACAGAGTGCTTTACGGCGAACTATCCAGCCGAATCACAGGGAGTCCGTAGCAAAGGTGTCGCAGGTATCGAGCTGGCCGCTGTTGAACCCCCGCTTGAACCAACGGACCCGCTGTTCCGCACTGCCATGCGTGAAGGAATCCGGTGTCACGTAGCCACGGGATTGCTGCTGAAGCCGGTCGTCTCCGATGGCGCTCGCAGCGGCCAGGGCCTCGTCGATATCCCCCGCTTCCAGGATCTGCCGCGTGCGGTCGGCACGATGCGCCCAGATCCCGGCCATGCAGTCAGCCTGCAGCTCGAGGCGCACGGACAGCGCATTGCCTTCGACTTCACTGGCCCGCTGTCTGGCCTGCTGAACTTTCGCCGACAGGCCGAGCAGGTTCTGCACGTGATGGCCGATCTCGTGAGCGATCACGTAGGCCTGGGCAAAGTCTCCCGGGGCGGCAAAGCGGTCGCGGAGGTCCTGGTAGAAGCTGAGATCGATGTATGCCTTGCGGTCGGCGGGGCAATAAAAGGGGCCCATTGCCGCTTGCGCGTTTCCGCAGGCGGACTGCACAAAGCCGGTAAACAGCACCAGTGCCGGTGCCTCGTACCGCTGCCCGCCTTCGGCAAAGACTTCCGTCCAGGCGTCCTCGGTATCAGCGAGCACCACCGAGATGAAGTCCGCCGCAGGATCCGGTTCCACGGCGCCAGGTGGGGGTGCCGCCGGTTGTTCCAAGTCTGTCGGCACATTCTGCAGCAGGAACGTCGGGTCGACGCCAAAGTAAAGGGCAAGCAGGACCAAGGCAATGGTCCCGAGGCCACCGCCCACGAAGGCCGGCCGGCGGGTCATGCCTCGCCGGTCCTCGACATTGGAACTTCGTCGTCCGCCTTCCCAGCGCATTGTGGTTCTCCTCGTCGTTGGCTACGCCTGGTTATTTTCCCGGCTGCAAGCCTGTGCCCCAGGGCAAGGGGGCTAGGTGACTCGCAGAACGTAGCATTTCAGGTAGCGCGTCTCGCGCAACGCCAGCAGCACGGGGTGGTCACGGCCGGCGCCGCGCTTCTCGATGATCTGCACCTCGCGCTTCGCGTCAGCGGCAGCCGCCTGCAGCATCGTCTCGAACGCCGCTTCGTCGACGTGATGGCTGCAACTCGAGCTGATGAGGTAGCCGCCCGGCGTGAGCAACTGCATCGCCCGCAGGTTGATCTCCTTGTAGCCGCGTAGCCCCGCGGCGATGGCGGTCTTGTTCTTGGCAAAGGCTGGCGGGTCGAGGACGACCGTATCGTAGCGCTTCGCCGCGTCGAACTCGGCACGCAGAAAGTCGAACACGTTGGTACCCAGGACCTCCACGTTGCTGATGCCGTTCCTCGCGGCATTGGCGCGGATCTGCTCGCAGGCAGGTTCCGAGCTGTCGATGGCGATCACCCGTTCTGCCTTCCGTGCCATCTGCAGCGCAAAACCACCGATGTAGCTGAAGCAGTCGAGCGTCTGGCCGCGGGCATAGCGGCCGGCCACGAGATGATTCTCGCGCTGATCCAGGAAACTGCCGGTCTTCTGACCGTGCTCCAGGCTCACGGCGAACTCGAGCTGGCCCTCGCGGATGACCACCGGGTCGGGCACCTCGCCCCACAACAGCCCCTTTTCCAGCGCGAGACCTTCGAGTCCACGCACGCTCGAGTCCGAGCGATTCATGATGCCCCGGCAGGCAAACTGCTCCACCAGCAGCGGCACCAGCAACTCCTTCCGCTGCTCCATCGCGGGCGTCAGGAACTGGACGCTCAGGTAGTCGCCGTAGCGGTCCACCACCAGCCCGGGCAGACCGTCGCCATCGCCGTGTATGGCCCGGTAGGTGCTTTCTCCTGGCAACAGGGCTCGCCTTAGATTAGCCGCCGTAGCGATACGCTCGCGAAAAAAGGCCGCGTCAACGGGCCGGTCGTCGCTGCAGATCCGTCGCAGCGTGATCTTCGACTGCAGGGAAACGCAGGCCTGCCCCAGCAACCGGCCACGCTCGTCTTGCACCGGCAGGATGGCGCCGCTGACTACGCTCTTGGGCAAGCGGGTGTCGGTCCGGTAGATCCAGGGATGGCCGGCAGCCCAGCGGCTCGCGCCACGCGGGCTGACGATGGCAGCGCCGTGCGCGAACTCGTGGCCTCCTGGTGCGATGGCGTTCAGCGGCTTTTCAGTGCGTCACGGATCTCGGCGAGCAGCTTCTGGTCCGGGGTCGGTCCCGGGGGCGCCGGCGGCGGCTCCGCCGCCTTCATGCGATTCATGGCCCTGATCATCAGGAAAATGATGAAGGCCAGAATCAGAAAATCCAGAACGGTGTTGGCGAATACGCCGTACTTGAGCACCGGGGCCCCCGCGTCGGTGGCGGCCTTCAGCGTGTCGAAGTCGCCTTCGCCGAGGTTGATGAACAGGTTGCTGAAATCGACCTTGCCCAGCAAAAGACCCACGACGGGCATGATCAGGTCGTTGGTCAGGGAGGCCACGATCTTGCCGAAGGCCGCGCCGATGATCACGCCAACGGCGAGGTCAACGACACTGCCGCGCATGGCGAATGCCTTGAATTCCTTGAGCATGTTCAATTCCTGCCGGGTTTGGGTGGTGGTGGGAGCCTTAGGTTAAGCTTCCGGGACAGAAGTCCGCAACCACGGCACGATGACAGACACTTTCGAAATCGAGTTCTACGGCGCCACGCGCGAGGTTACCGGCTCCTGTCACATCCTCCGGATCGGGGACCACCAGATCCTGCTCGAGTGCGGCCTGGTTCAGGGTGGCCGGCAGCGCCACGCCCGCAACCGCGAAGACTTTCCCTTTGACGCTGCACAAATCGATGCGGTGGTGCTGTCCCACGCACACATCGATCATTCGGGGCGATTGCCGCTGCTGGTCCAGCGCGGGTACGAAGGCCCGATCTATGCGCAGAAATCCACCGCACAACTCTGCGACATCATGCTCAAGGACAGTGCCTACCTCGCGGAAAAAGACGCCGAGCGCGAAAACCGCAAGCGGGAGCGCAAGGACCTGCCGCTGATCCCACCGCTCTACACGGCAGCGGAGGTGGAGCGCACGCTCCGGCAGTTCGTCACGCTGCCCTACCTTAAGCGGCAGGAAGTCCTGCCGGGCGTCGCGATAAGGTTCGTTGATGCCGGCCATATCCTGGGCTCCACCAGCGTCGAGGTCTGGCTCACGCACGGTGGCGTGGAGCGCAAGCTGGTATTCAGCGGCGATCTTGGTCAGTACGAGACACCCATCCTTCAGGATCCGGCGCGAAACACAGAGGCGGACCTCGTGCTGATGGAAAGTACCTACGGCAACCGAATGCACAGGGACCGGTCGGCGACCGTCCTGGAAATGTCGACCATCATCCGGGATGCCAACCACCGGCGCGGGAATATCCTGATTCCGGCATTTGCAGTGGGGCGAACCCAGGAAATCCTCTACCTGCTGGCCACGCACTACGACGAGTGGAACCTCAGCCGCTGGCAAGTGTTCCTCGACAGCCCGATGGCCATCCGCACGTCGGAGGTCTACTGGAACAACCCCGAACTCCACGACGAGGGCGGCATACCGCCCCTGCCAAACCTGATCCTGTCGGAATCCGCCGAGGACTCCCAGCGCATCAACCGCATCCGCGGCGGGGCCATCATCATTGCCGGCAGTGGCATGTGCGAAGGCGGGCGCATCGTCCACCACCTCAAGCACAACCTCTGGCGCCCGGAGTGCAACGTGCTCATCGTCGGCTATCAGGCCGGCGGTACGCTCGGCCGCCAGCTCGTCGACGGCAACACCTACGTGCGCATTCATCAGGAGAATATTCGCGTGCACGCCCGCATCCACACGATTGGCGGCCTGTCGGCGCATGGCGATCAGGACGATCTGGCTCGCTGGTACGGCAGTTTTTCGCCCTCTCCGCCGGTCTACCTTGTGCACGGGGAATCCGACGCGGCCGATGGCCTGGCAGCCCGCTTGTTGAAGGACGGGGCACCGCGCGCGATCGTCGCCGAACGCGGCATGCGGGTGGACCTTCGGAAACTATCGTAGCAACGATGCAGGACTACGAAAAACTCGGTGCCTTCTACCTCGGCCGTCGCTGGGACGCTGCTGCGGGCCAGGTGCAAGACGATCTCGTTCTCTACGATTCACCCGACCTCACTACGCATGCCGTGATCATCGGCATGACCGGCAGCGGCAAGACCGGCCTCGGCATCTCGCTGATTGAGGAGGCGGCCATCGACAAGGTGCCCGTCATTGCCATCGACCCCAAGGGCGATCTCGGCAACCTGCTGCTGACCTTTCCCGA
>CAZPNN010000451.1:0-8001 GCA_964587605.1 uncultured Chromatiaceae bacterium | reverse complement strand
GGCGTGCGATAGCCGATGTGGCCGTAATCACCAACCAGCGAAGTCGGTTTCAAAAGTCCGGTGGTCGGAATCGCCCCGCCGAAGTTCTGCCGGCCCCGGAACATCATCGGGTCCCAGCCGTGGAACATGAACATGGTTCCTGACTGGATGCCGGAGCTGACGTGGGCCATTGCGATGAACGAACCGAGGGAATTGTAGGTCCGGATAAGCTCGCCATCCTTCACTCCGCGCTTCGTGGCGTCGTCCGGATTTACGTAGATATCCGGTTCACCCCGCTGGAGACTCAGCAGCAGCGCATCGTCCCGCCACATACTGTGAATGCCGTGCCGTGCATGGCCCATCGTGAGCCGTAGCGGATAGCCCTTCACCGCCAGCGGATCAACGTGGACGGGAAGCTGTTCGCCTTCCTGAAGGAACCAGTCGTGATCGAAGTAGAACTGCTGCCGGCCCGTGAGCGTGGCGTAGGGTTTCTTGTCGCGCGTGCTGGCCAGAATCCGGTAGCTGTACGGTGACTTCGGACCGAACTGCGTCTCCGCAGAGTCGTCGCCTCGCACGAAGCCCTTTTTCGCCAGCTCCTCAAAGGACATCTTGGGGATCCCTTCCGAGTTGTCGATCAGGAACTGGGCGATGTCCCGGGTGCTGGTGATCTCGCCGTTCAGCGTAAACAGCTCGTGCACCCTGCTGTAGTCGTGCTCAATGGGCTTGCCGTAGACCACGTCCTTCACGGGTGGCAACCGCCGGGCTACAGCCTTCTCGCTGATCGCCTTCGCGAGCCGCGCCATGATCTGCCAATCGTCCTCGGATTCGCCGAGCGGCGGAACGGCCCGGTCGAGTACCTGAATGAAAGGCGTTCGACCCTCCATCACGAAGTCCTGGCGCTCGTAGTGCTGCGCCACGGGCAGGATGTAGTCGGAATACATCGCGGTGACGCTCATGTCCGGCGTCATCGTGACAATGGTCTCGAGTTTGGCCAGCACAGTTTCGCGGAAGCGAGTCCCCGCGGCCCGCCAGTTGGCGGTGTTGTGGCCGCACATGAAGGCCATCTTCCACGGCGTCTTCGAGTAGTCCGGCAACCAGCCGTTGTTGATGGACTCCCGGTAGTGCTTGTCGAAATGATCGGCGATCTTGTTGCCGTAGGTCTTGGTGTTCAACGCTTTGCCGTCGGCGTGAGCGTAATCCCACACGGAGATCGCCGCCACTTTCAGGCGCGGTCCGATGCCGGCGAAGACAAACTTGGCAAAGCCGTCGCTCTTGCCGAGCTGGGTGGTTTGCATGCCGCCGCCTTCGCGCCCGGTGTTGCCCGTGAGCGCGCACATGAGCAACCACGCCCGGTGCAGCTTGTCGCCGTGTAACCATTTGCAGGAACGGTAGCCGGCGTAAATCATCCCGGCGCCCGACGTGGCAAAGGCGCGAGCCACGGCGCGGGTGTTGTCCGCGTGCACGCCCGTGATGGCCTGGGCCTTTTCCGGGGTGTAGTCGGCGTTGCACAACGCCTTTACCCTGGCGAAGACCGTGGTCACCTCGACCGTGCCGCCCTTCGTCCTGACTTTCCAGAGACCTTCAAGGGCCGGCTTCAGATCACCCAGGGACAGTGAGTGCTCGGCCTGCAGCTCGGGCGGCTTCTCGCCCAACGCCCCGAAGCCGGTGGCCGGCGCCTTCTGAGGTTTCCGGGACTTCTCGTCCCAGAAGTAGAAAGTGGTGTCCGCCTTGTCGTCGGTCTCGCCGAAGTCGCTGGCCCTCAGGAACTTGCCGTTGTCGGTGCGCACGAGGAACGGCAGGTCCGTCTGCTCCCGCACGTAATCCCACTCGATCAGCCCGTCGGCAATGATCGTCTGCACCATCGCCATTGCGAGCGCTGTGTCGGTGCCGGGCTTCGGGTTCAGCCATTTGGAGGAATGTATTGCCGTGGCACTGAAGTCGGGCGCAACCGTGACGACCTCGGTACCGTTGTACCTGGCCTCCCAGAAAAAATGCGCGTCGGGAATTCGTGTGGCCGCCGGGTTGGCTGCCCAGATCAGCACACATTTCGACTTGTAGACAGCCGTCATGTTGTCGCCCGGCAGGTTGTAGCCAAGCGTCATGTAGGCACCTACCGGCAGGTCGCCCACGCCGGCAAAAGTCTCCGGGATCACAATTCCGGTGACGTTGGCAAAGCGGAACAGCGCGGTGAATGACGCGCGCTTCAGGATCATCTGCGTGCCCATCGCGAAGGTAATCGAGTCGGGCCCGGACTCGGTGGCATGCAGGATGACCTTGTCGGCAATCTCGCTGATCGCCTGGTCCCAGGTGATGCGTTCCCACTGGCCGGCGCCGCGCTCACCGGCCCGCTTCATCGGGTAGAGCACGCGCTGCTTGCCGTACATGTACTTGGAATGCCGGATGCCCTTCTGGCAACCGCGCGGGCCGTAATCGGGAGTGTCTTCCCCGGAGCGGCCGTATTCGCCCTGCTGTTCCTCGCGCCAGACGATGCCGTTCTTGACGTAGATATTGAACGCGCAGTGGCCGGTGCAGTTGATGCCGCGGCTGCCGCGGACCACCCGGTCCCAGGTCCACTTCTTGCGCATCAGGTCTTCCCACAGTCCGTAGACCGGGGCTGCCCCCTGGGCGAGGGCCGCGGAGGGAACCATGTACTTGAGGGACAAGGCGGCTACCGCCGCTGCACCGGAGTGTTTCAGAAAGTCGCGCCGATCGGTTGTCACGGTAGACATTCAGTCATGCTCCAGCCTGTCGTCCTCAGAGTCTAGCGTACGTGCGGCTTCAGCCGCGACCCGGTTCCCTCTGAGGAGCGTCTCAGCGACGAACGGGGGAGCCGGGTCGCGGCTGAAGCCGCTCCTACAGCAGCCCGGCCTTGACGAGCCGCTCGATGTTGTTCTCCTGCCGCTGGCGGAAGGCGTCACGGCTCGGCGGCTCAATGACCTTGCCGTCCCGAAGCAGGAAATTCGGCTGGTGGTACTGGGCGTTGCTGTAGCTGTTCGCGTAGATCCCGAAGGGCTGGCGGGACATGACGTTGGACATGGCCGTCCGGCGCCGGGTTCGCCGCAAGGCACCGACATCGATCACCGCGTTGGAATTAAAGGCTTCGCCGCCTTGCGCCGCCTCGGCCAGGATGTGACCGTTGAAGTCGACGATCTTGGACATGGCGCTGCAGGTGTAGGGCGGAATCGGCGTGTCGTCGATGGAGGCCGTGTTGGCGGACACCACGAACACCTGGTTTTCGATGGCGCGCGCCAGCCGGCAGGTTTCCTTGATCGTGCGGGCCGCACTCCCCGGCTCGCTGGTCGGGTGCAGGATGATCTCGGCGCCGCGCATTACCAGACAGCGGGTGATCTCGGGGTACAGGATTTCCTCCGAAGCGATGGTGCCAAGGTTGCCGATCTCGGTCTTGGCCACCGGGAACACGCCCTCCTCGCCGTAAATGTCGAGGTACTTTTCCCACACGTCGTGCGGAGTGGGCTCAAAGCAGGACGTGAGCCGCCGGTAACGCAGGATGACGTTGCCGTTCGGCGCGATGATGAAGCAGGTCTGGAAGTACAGCTGCGGGAAGTGCGGGTCGATCTCGTACACGTTGCCCGAGAGATACAGTTTGTTGGTCTGGGCCAGCTTGCCCAGCGCCTCGTACTCGGGGCCGTTCTGCTCAAGGCAGGCCCGGTCACGCCACTCCTGCACGGACTCTCTCATCGGGAACCCGGTGAGGGTGTATTCGGGAAGTGCCACGAGTTTGACCGGCAATCCGTAGAAGAAACGGAGGAAATTGGCGGCGGTGGTCGTGTATTCGCCGATGCGGCGGATGTTCTCGTCGATGCGGGCCCGGGACGACGCCCGGTCCGTACACCGGTTCACGCCCTTGACCGAGACCTGCAGCGCCACCCCGATGAATTCAATATTTTCCTGGCTGTCCAACTGACTTCCTTCCGGCTTTTTGTCTGACCCGGAAGTATAGGGTAGTGACCGCGCAGCGCTTCTAAACCGCGTGGTGCACCGTCCACGTGACAGCCGCATCGACCACTGTCCCCGGGCAAGCTCGGGGGTTAGCATCGACACCGTGGAATACACGCCCCCCAAGGCGAAACCCGGCTGGAGCGGCAACGGCATGGTCGCCACCATGAACGACACCGGCTTCATGTTTGAAGTCCGGGACCGGTTTGCCGATGCCTTCATTGAGGACGCCGGCCAGCTTGGCCGTCAGGGCGGACAGCCGGTACTGGAAGTGGGCTGCGCTTACGGCGTCTCCACGCTCCCGGCCCTGGAAGCCGGGGCGCGTATCACCGCTTCGGACCTGGACCAGCGACACCTCGACATCCTGCGCGGCAAAGTGCCGCAGCACCTGCTGGGGAACCTTGAACTGGTGGCCGGTGCACTCCCGCACATGGATTTTCCGGCGGCGAAGTACCGCGCCATTCTCTGCTCACGAGTCCTGCACTTTCTTGAGGGCGAGGACGTGGACACCTCGGTGCGCAAGATGGCCAGCTGGCTTGCGCCCGGCGGCCGCCTCTATCTCGTGGCAGACACCCCCTACGGCATCTGGCGGCGAAAAATCCCGGAGTTTGAGGCGAGCAAGGCCAATGGCGAGCGCTGGCCGGGGATGATGGTCGGCCTCCACAACTACCTGCCCTCCAGCGGAACGGTGAAGCCCATCGAGAAACCGCCGTTCATGAACGCACTGGACCCGGACCTGCTGGCGCGCACCTGCACGGAAGCCGGACTGACCGTAGTCGATGCCGCCTTCATTTCGCGGGCGGATTTCACGGGCCTGGGCCGCATGGACGGCCGCGAAAACGCCGGCGTCATCGCCATCAGGAAGTAAAGACGCCCGTTCGATTGCCACATCCTGGTCCCGGGGGACATTGCATGAGTGCTGCCAGCCGCTTTCGCGGTTTACCGACCGCCGCCTGCTTCCTTTCCGTTGCCGTTGCCGTGGCGGTGGCCGCGCCGGTCAGCGCCCAGGAGAATGTCGACGAGATCGTCGTGACCTCCCGCAAGCGCGAAGAGCGACTGCAGGAAGTCCCCCTCTCGATCGCCGTATTCGACACCGAGGCCCTGCGCGAACGGAATATCCAGACGGCCTACGACGTGGCCACCTTCACACCAAACTTCAGCTTCAACCGGAATTCGGTGGGGCGGCGGCTGGACGCCCCCAGCATCCGCGGCCAGTTCACGCCTCTGCAGAACTTCGGCTCCGAGGGCAACGTGGCCTTCTACGTGGATGGCGCCTACGTCAGCGGTACCGCCAGCGGGCTGACCGTGGATAACCTGGAACGGGTGGAGGTTTTGCGGGGCCCGCAGGTGGCCCAGTTCGGGCGAGGCGCCTTCGCCGGCGCGATCAACTACGTCACGAAGTCGCCGAACCCCGACGAGCTCGAGGGTCAGGTGTACCTGAAGGCCGGGGAAGAGAACGACCTCAAGACCTCTGGCTACTTAAGCGGCCCGCTGATCGGGGACAAGCTGCTGTTCTTCGCCTCCGCCAGCTGGGAGTCCTTCGACGGCGAGTGGCAGAACAGCATGAACCCCTGCAAGGCGGGCGAGACGGCGGCTGACGGCTGCGTGTCCTTCCTCAACAACTACAAGAACTTCTGGCCCAACGGCCAGCCCCCCTCCACCGTGATCGACGATTTCACGCCCCTCGGCGGCGAAAGCACCTGGAACGTGACAGGCAAGCTCAGCTGGAGGCCCCGGGACGACCTGACGGTCAACGTGAAGGGCGAGTACACGGAAGCCGACGACGAGCACTTCGCATCGCTGTACCAGCCGGAGCTGAACTGCTACGTGCCGAATGCTCCCGACGATCCCCGGGCGGACATCACCGCGACCACCTCGCCGGGCTGGCGCTGCGGTGAAATCACCGCAGACGGCCTGCGCGCCCTGATTGGCATTGCGGATCTTCGCGAGGGCACGACCTCGAATTTCGGGGCCTTCGGGGAGTCCACCATCTCCACCAGACCGGCGCCGTTCATTGGCACCCAAACATCGAGCCAGCGTTACCTTGCCGAGGCCCTCCTGGACCTCGGCGGCTGGGACCTCACGGTGGTCGGAACGATCAACCAGCAGGAACTGGAAAGCTACCGGGATCTGGACCGCACGCCCTGGCTTGGCCCGCTCTGGTCCAACGTGTTTGCGGCCGGCGAACTGCAGACCTGGGACGACTACTCCGGGGAAGTGCGCGTCACCTCGCCGCAGGACCAGCCCATCCGCGGCTCTACGGGTGTGTATTACTTCAAGGCAGAAAACAAATCGTCCCAGGCCGAGTACACCGGCTTCTGCAACCGGACCGAGTTCGGCAATCCCTATATCAACGGCCGGCCGTCCTGGAACCTGAACGCGGACAAGGAGAACCTCGGCTTCTTTGGTAGCGTCGACTACGACGTGGGTGAAGACGTCACGCTCTCCGCGGAAGCCCGTTACGCCAAGGACTCGCCGGTCCAGCGGGCGCCCAATGGCGTGACCGCCAGGGAAAACTACTACAGCCTGACGCCACGGCTCATCGTCAGCTGGCAGGCAACGGACGATGTAAATCTGTATAGCTCCGCAGCGAAAGGCAACAAGCCCGGCGGCTTCTTCTACGGTTTCTTCGACGCACCAGTCTCCGCGGATGACACGCTCGAGGCCATCGCCAACGGCAAGGCGATCATCAAGGAAGAGGAGGCCTGGACCTATGAATTGGGCGCAAAAACCCAGTGGCTTGACCGGCGGCTAACCGCCAACGTGGCCGTCTACTACATCGACTGGACGAACCAGGCCATCAATGAGACGCAGAACATCGACTGGACTTGCGCGGACACCGGCCTGGCGTCGTCCATCCCGAACAACTTCATCAAGAACGCCGGCGAGTCCCGGGTGACCGGCACCGAGATCGAACTCGCACTGGCGGCCACGGACAACCTGTACCTGACGCTGAACTACGGCCTCCAGGACACGAAGCTCGAATCCTATGATTCCCTGGTGCTGGCCACCCTGGTCTCAAGCGACCCGGCGGTAATCGAGAAGGGTGTCAGCGTCTCCGGCAATGAGGCGCCGCGGGTGCCGAAGCACACGGTGACGGCGTCGGCCATGTACACGCGGCCGCTCGGCGGCCTGGGCTCCAACTGGTTCCTGCGCGGCGACTACGTCTACAACTCGAAGACCTGGCTGGAGGCCGAGAACGAGGCGTACGTCGGCGACATCACGCTCGTCAACGCGCGAATCGGCGTGGAGTCGTCCATGTGGACGGCAGCGTTCTACGTGGACAACGTGCTCGATGAGGACGCGCCGCTGCTGGCCACGGCCTTTCCGAACTTCGAGCGCTTCCCGACGGTCGTCAATGCGTTCCACATCGTCCCGCGCCGCGGGCGAAACGCCGGGATCACGCTGACCCTGCGGTTCTGACGCTCAACGCCGATAACCCGGTGTTTCCGGCGGCACCTCGTTCGCAAACGCCTCCCAGGTACCGTGCGGTGTCACGTTCGGCCAGTCGTCCGGCACGGCCAGGTAGTTCGGCGCGTGCTTCTCGATGTAAGCCAGCACCTTCGGCGGAATGTCGCCGGTGCCTTTCAGCCCCTTGTGACTGAACATCCGCCCGAACACGACGCCGGATTCCGCGAGTTCGTGCCCGCCCATGCGCATCCAGGGCCACCACTGGCTGAGCCGCGAGAAGCCCGCCACGAATCGTGAGGTCGGTGCCGAGCGGTCCCGCATTTCGGCGAGCGACATGCAGAAGGTGAAGTGCTCCGACGGACTGATGCGCGGACCGGTCGAGGCCTCTGGCCAGCCTTCGGGCGTCACCGGGTTCGTGTATTCGTGGGCGTAATCCCATGCCAGCATGAGATCGTCGCCGTAGGTTTCGAAGGGCAGGATGAACGGCACCTTGCCTAAGTTTCCGGGGCCTGACTGACCCGGGCTGCTCGCATTGCGATGCGTGCCGTCGTTCATCAGCGTCGCGTCGTCACGGGCAGCGCCCATCGCGAACCGCGGCATCTCGGCGGTCAGCTTGCCGCCCATGGCCGGGTTGTAGAAATTGAACACTTCGAC
>CAZPNN010000450.1:0-3667 GCA_964587605.1 uncultured Chromatiaceae bacterium | reverse complement strand
CACCGGCCGTATACCCGGCGTCACCACCAATAGTCGCCCGTCGATCGCGCGACGCATGGCCGGCAGCTCCAGGCCGGAGGCCACGACGCCGTCGCAGCCGGCTTCCAGCGCCCGGCGCGCCCGCGACAACACGAGGGCCTCGACGTCGCACTGGAATCCCAAGTCGGTGAGATCGCCACGGTCGAGGCTGGTGAGCACAGTGACAGCCAGGATCTTAAGATCCCCCTTGGCCGCCGCCGCGGCTTCCATGATTCCCTGGTTGCCGTGGACGGTGGCAAACGTGATGCCCCGCCTTGCCAGCTGTGCGATCGACCGATTCACGGTGGCCGGTACGTCGAACAGTTTCAGGTCGGCAAAGATCCGCTTGTCTTTCGCAAGCAACCAGTCGACAAGCTCGAAGTAACCACCGGCCGTCATCAGTTCAAGACCGAGCTTGTAGAAGGTGACGGCATCGCCGAGTTGTTCGGCAACCCGTCGGGCCTCCGTGGCATCGGTAACATCGAGGGCGAAAATCAGGCGATCGCGGGGCTCGGCGCGGTTGGTGGTGACTGGCATGGCGGGTAGTTTACGGAAGCTGCGCCTGCGGATCGACCAGCCGGCGATAGGCCGAGAAGGCGTAACGGTCCGTCATGCCCGCCACATAGTCGGCGACGGCCCGGGCGCGCCCCGCATCGCCCCGCTCCGACTCTGAGGCCCTGGCGCGGTCCGCATGTTCCCGGGGCATCGCGTCCAGATCGGCGAGAAAGCACTGGAACACTGCCTTCAGCATCTCCTGGGCCCGTGACGTGGCGTCGGTCACCTGCGGATGGCGATACAGGTGGCGGCGCAGGTAGCGCTTAAGGGCCAGGTGTTCGGCCGAGATGACGGGACCAAGCGCGATCAGTGGCTTGTCCAATGCCCGCACGCCGTCACTGGAGCGAACACCGCTTGCCTTGATGTTACGGCGGCTGGTGGTCACCAGGTCGGTGACCACCGCGTTGATCATGGCGCGCATCGTTTCGTGGATCAGCACCCGGCGCGGCGCGTGGGGCGCTGCCCGCACCACCGGTTCATGGTGCCGGCGAAACAGCGGGACACTGCACAACGCCGCCTCTGAAAGCAGTCCCGACCGCAGGCCATCGTCGACATCGTGATTGTTGTAGGCGATTTCGTCAGCGAGGTTGGCCACCTGCGCCTCGAGGCCCGGCTGGCCCCGGCCAAGGAAGCGTTGCCCGACGTCGCCGAGCTGCCGCGCTTTGCGCTTCGAGCAGTGCTTGAGGATGCCTTCCCGGGTTTCAAAACACAGGTTGAGGCCCGGAAAGTCCGTGTACCGCTGCTCCAGTTCGTCAACGACCCGCGACGACTGCTGATTGTGCTCGAAGCCGCCCCAGGCTTTCATGCACGTATCGAGCGCGTCCTGGCCAGCATGGCCAAACGGCGTGTGCCCCAGGTCATGCGCCAGCGAAATAGCCTCGACCAGTTCGCCATTGAGATTGAGACAGCGGGCTACGGTCCGGCCGATCTGGGCAACCTCCAGCGAGTGAGTGAGCCGGGTCCGGTAGAGGTCGCCCTCGTGATTGATGAACACCTGGGTCTTGTAGACCAGCCGGCGAAAGCCGCTGGAGTGAACGATCCGGTCCCGGTCGCGCTGGTATTCGCCCCGGTAGGGATGGGCCGGCTCCGGGTAGAGCCTGCCGCGGCTTTTGCTCTCGTGGGCAGCCCACAATGAAAGACTGGGCGCAAGTCCGGGCGTCTTCAACGCACGAACTGCTCGCGCAGGTAATCCGCCAGTTCGTGCGGCGCGTAGTCGCCCGTGAGCCGGGCCGCGCCGATCTCGTCGAGCAACACCAGCCGGATCTGGCCGGCGACGACCTTCTTGTCCATACCCATCGCGGCCAGGAACTGGCCGGGCTCCGCCGGTGGCGGGCTGACCGGCAGCTGAAGCCGGCGAAACAGCCGGCGTATTCGTTCCACCGCCCCCGGATCCAGGGTGCCAATCCGGGCCGAGAATTCGGCGGCCATGCAGGTGCCGGCTGCGACTGCCTCGCCGTGCAGCCATTCCCCATACCCGGCCTTGAGTTCGATCGCATGCCCGAAGGTGTGCCCGAGGTTCAACAGGGCGCGCCGGCCACGTTCGCGTTCGTCCTGGCCGACCACCTCGGCCTTCAGCTCGCAGGATCGGCGCACAACATGGCCCAGCGCGGCCGGGTCCCGCCGCAGCAGGGTCTCGGCCTGTTGCTCGAGCCAATCAAACAGCGTCGCATCGGCGATCAGGCCGTACTTCACGACCTCGGCAAGCCCGGCGGCCAGTTCGCGGTCCGGCAGGGTGCGCAAGGTGTCGGTGTCGGCGAGCACGCAGACCGGCTGGTGAAAGGCGCCCAGCAGATTCTTGCCGCCGGAGTGATTGACGCCAGTCTTGCCGCCCACGGCGGAGTCGACCTGTGCCAGCAGAGTGGTCGGCACCTGGATGAAGTCGACGCCTCGCTGGTAGATGGACGCCGCGAAACCAGAGATATCGCCGACGACACCGCCGCCCAGTGCCACGATCACGCAGTCGCGCCCGTAGCGGGCCTCCACCAGCGCATCGAGCACGCGATTCACGGTGGCCATGGTCTTGTGCTGTTCACCGTCGGGCAGCACCGTCGTTGAAATCCGCGAACCAGCCAGCAGGGCCTTCACGGGCTCCAGGTAGATCGGGCCCACCGTCTCGTTGGTCACGATCATCACGTCGCGGCGGCGTAGGTGTGCGTCGAGAATCCCGCGCTGGGCCAAAAGCCCGTCGCCGATCAGTATCGGGTAACTGCGGGCGCCAAGCTCGACAGTCAGGGTAATCAGCATGGCGTCATGTTACGTCGGATCTCGCGTACGACCGACGGGATCTTGCACCCGTCGGTTTCGATGACCACATGGGCAATCTCCCGGTACTGGGGATCGCGCACCGCCGTCAGTCGGGTGAGGATTCCGCGCGGGTCACCGTTCTTAAGCAGGGGTCGCTCGCGGCCCCGCCGGGTGCGCTTCAGTTGCTGGTCAATCGTGGCGTGCAGGTAGATGACAAAGCCGCGGCTGCGGAGGGCAGCCCGGTTTTCGGGGTTCTGTGCCGAGCCACCGCCGGTCGCCAGGACGATTCCCGGAATCTGCGTCAGCTCATCGATGATCCTGGCCTCCCGCTGGCGGAAGCCTTCCTCGCCTTCGCGCTCGAAGATGAACGGGATATCAACCCCGCTGCGCTTCTCGATCACGTCGTCGCTGTCGATGAACTCGCGCCCGAGTTCCTTCGCCAGCCGTCGGCCGACGGCCGACTTGCCGGAACCCATCGGACCGATGAGGAAGATGCTGGTACCTGAGGTCATGTGCCTGGAAATAAAAAAAGGCCCGTTCGCAGTTTATGCGAACGGGCCTTCAAGCACTCGATCGGGTTCAGGGCGGGAGCGAAACCTGCACGAAGTAGAACGTCTGCAGCCCGCTGGGAGCCTCGACGATCAGGGTCAGCTGGCCGGCAGCCGTGCCGGTCACCGTAAAGCTGTACTGTAACGGCCCGTCGAAGGCCGTGCAGGGCACCGTGTACGACCTCGGATTGCCAATCGTCAGGCCGGAAGAGCCCTGGGCCGTGATCGTGGTGCCCGCCGGCATCGGCTGATCATTGGCATCACCGATGGTGAACGTTATCGTGCCGCCAACGGTCAGCACG
>CAZPNN010000449.1:0-15619 GCA_964587605.1 uncultured Chromatiaceae bacterium | reverse complement strand
GACAGGCGTTTATCCGTTGACGCCAGATAGGCGATGGCCTCCGTGGCCACGGTTGCCACACGGACGAGCCCCGGACCATCAACCTTCTCCGGCGTGTCGGTCGGCCGGTGGTAGTCGAGCGTGGCGCTGGTGAATAGCTGCACGCCCGGCACCCCGGCGTCGATGAAGGACTTCTGGTCGGATGATTCGCTGGCGCCCGGGATGCTGCGGGTCTGCACGCCCGTCACTGCGGTGATACCGCTGAAGACAAACGGCCACTCCCGCGCGCTTTCTGTGGCGATGACCGAAACGGGATTACTTCCCAGGCGACCCACCGTGTCCATGTTGATTACACCGAACAGGCCCGAAACCGGTACTGGCGACGGGTGTTGCACGTAGTGCCGCGATCCGAGCAGCCCGGCTTCCTCGCCACTGAAAGACACGAACACGATGGTGCGGGGTGGCGGCGCCCCGGCGGCGAGTTGCTTGGCCATTTCGATCAGCACCGCGACACCGCTGGCGTTATCGTCGGCGCCGGGGTGCAGCTTGCCGGCGGCGTCGGCGCGCACGCCCGGCCAGCCGAAGCCGAGGTGGTCGTAGTGCGCCGTGAGCAGCGCGGCCTGGCCTTTGAATTGCGGGTTCGAGCCAGGCAGCACGGCAACAACGTTGCGTAACTTGCGCTCGACCTTGTCGATGCCACCGGTCGCGGTAAATTCCTGAAAGAACGTGCCGTTGTCGCCACCCGGCTTAAGACCGGCTGCTGCAAACTGCTCCTTGATGTACTCGGCGGCCACGTCCAGGCCGGCAGTGCCGAAGCCGCGGCCTTCGCGCTCCGGTGCGGCGAGAAAATTCACGTGACTCATCAGCTGTTCGGCCGAGTAGGCCGCCGGCGGTTCGGCAAGTGGCGCGCGCCGGGGTAACGGTGCGAGGACAGCGGGCTTGCCGGGACTCAGCAGGTTCACCATCAGCGGCGAGTCGCTGGTGGGCCACTCCCCCTTGGCCACATTGGTGGGCTCAGTGCCCGCAAATGCCAGCCAGGAATACTTGCCGTAGTGGGGCAGCTTGCGTGCCAGGCCCATGCGGGCTTCCGCGGGGTCCGTCGTCACCCAGCCAACGGCCAGCCGCGGGTCATCCGGGTGGCGGTGCGTGAGCACGTGCGAGTGCCCGGCGAAGGGCAGTTCCTGGTCGCCGATTCTGACGCCGCTTTCGCTGACCTTGAGGCCAAGCGCCGGCTCATCGGCGAACAAGGACGCCGCCAGCCGATTTTGCCGGCCGAGCAGCCAGACGCTGCGATCGGCGGGCAGTTGCCGGATTTCCCGGTCAGTAACCACCGTGATCCTGTTCGACGGGCTCTTCCAGGCGCTGAGCATCTCGCGCCAGGCCTCGGTCTCCGATGCGGGCTCCGTGGGCAGCACGGCGACCACTTCGCTGGCGCCAAAGAGCTGGCCGATGCTCGGTGCCGTTTCGCGCGGGTCGAGTATGCGAAACACGTCGAAGGCGGGATCGACAGCGATTGCTGTCGGCTTCGAGTTGGTTTCGAAACTGAATGGCGTGACGGCGTCGCGGCTCCGGATTTTTTCAATCACCGGGCCTGCCGCGGTGCTGACCACCACGGGCACCTCGATATCGAAGGCGCCGGATTGCCGCTGCGTGATCTCGCCGGTCACCGTGTACTGGTCTGCCGTGCCGGCAACCTTGACGTCGCCGATCACGAGGTCGGCGGCGCCGGCCCGGTTGGTCCACTCGTCGAAGAAGCGGCCGAGGTCCGTGCCACTGGTCTTCTCGAAGGCTGTACGCACATCGCCGAAGCTGGCCCGCTGTCCGCGGTAGTCCTTGTAGAAGGCAGCGAGCGACTTGCGGAAGGTGTCGTCACCCAGTTGTTGGCGCAGCATGTGAAAGCCCATCAGCGTCTTGCCGTAGCCGACCGCCTCGGTGGCGGCGCTGTGTCGCGAGCGGAACTCGCGCAACGGGAAGTCCGAGCTGATGCTGGCGAAGTCCCGGTACTTCTTCAGCACGTCGCGCCGGTATTCGGCGCCCTGGCCCTCGATTTCCTTCATCAGGTGATCGGCCAGATAGGCGGTAAGGCCCTCGCACCAGTTGCCGGTGGCATAGTCCACGTAGACGGAATTGCCCCACCAGTTGTGCAGGATTTCGTGCGGGTAGGACGAGGTCAGGATGAACGGAAAGCGGATGATCTGGGGTCCGAGCAGGGTGTAGGAGGGCATGCCGTAGCCGGTTTCCCAGAAGTTCTCGACGAGCGCGAATTTCCTGTACGGGTAGGCGCCCAGCAGCTCGTTGTACATACGCAGGTAGCGGCTCGTCGCATCGAGGTACTTGTCGGCAAGTGCGGGGTCGGGCTCGCGCAGGTAGACCTGCGCTTCCGCCATCCCGGTGTTCTCCGTGTACAGCGTCAGCGGCCCGCCAGCTACCGAAATCTCGTCCACGGCGCTCGGCGATTCCCAGCGCGCCATGCCATCCTCGCCTGACGACACGCCGTTACCCGGTGCGATGATGTGCCAGCCCTTGGGTGTGTTGACGGAGAACGAGTAGGTCACGAGCTCACTGGCCTGTGCGCCGGCGAGCTGCGGATACCAGAGCGTGCTGCCGGAAAGGTAGATGCCCTGCGTGCTGATGATCCCCGGCGTCTCGGCGAAACTGCGCGCGTATTCCTCCGGGCTCACCGTCGGCGGGATGTCGACCAGGCCCGTGTACTCGACGCGGAACGACGAACTCCCGGCGGGCAGCGTGAGCCGGTAAGCGGACACGCCGCGGCGGTTCGCCAGTTCCTCGCTCGTGCCATTGATGCCGGCGAACACGGCGGCGCCGGCCTCGGCCGGCAGCTTTGTCACGGCCGGTGTTGACGCTGTGACCTCCAAATTTGCACCGAGCACGAATTCAACTGTCTGCCCGGCAAGGGCGGCCGGCAGTGAAATCTCGGCTGTAGTCGACAGGCGATGGGTCGCCGGGTCGATGGTGCTGGTCAGCGTGTAGGCTGGCCATTCGGTCTGTGCCCCCGCCGCTGGAACCGCCAGCGACAGGAGGCCGAGGACAGTCAGGGCGGGCAGCCCCGAATTATGTGCAATCGACTTCAGGGTCACGGCCATTCTCCGGCGAAGCGGCAATTGGCGATTCTAGCCCCCACGACCGCTCATTAGCCCGCGGGGCGCCGGCCTGCGGCGCCGTGCCGCACCACGTGACGCAGTCCACGTTAACGGGGTACCGCGGTTGCCAGCGCCGCGCGAAATGCGCATCCTTCGGAAATTCCTCTGTTCAGGGCTGTGATCATGACTTCGACTTATATAAAGGTGGCCAGTGTTCTGCCCGCCATGCTGCTGGCCGCCTGCGGCGGCGGTGGCGGGAGCGGCGGTACGGGCGCCGTGAGCCTGGCGATTACGGACGCGCCGGTGGACGGCGTGGATCAGGTCTGGGTGCAGTTCGAGGCCGTCGAATTGAAGCCGAAGAACGGCAGTGCCATCCGCTTCGAGTTCGACACGCCGCTGTCTGTTGACCTCAAGACCCTGACCGGGAACAACACCGAGGTGCTTCTCAATAGCGAGGAAGTACCCGCGGGTGAGTACAACTGGATCCGGCTCATCGTCAACGCCGATTTTGACGACGTGTTTGACTCCTATGTGATGACGGAGACGGGTGAACAGGTGGAGATCCGCGTGCCCAGCGGCGAGCTGAAACTTGTCAGCGGCTTCACGGTCGTCCAGGGCGGTGAAGCCAGCTTTGTCATCGACTGGAATCTCCGGATGGGCCTCACGGCCCCGCCGGGCCAGGACGGTTATCTGCTGAAGCCGGCCCACCGCATCATCGACCTGCAGGACTATGGCGGCATCGAGGGCACGGTGGCTACGGCGCTGATTACGGCCGAGTCCTGTACCAGTGATCTGAACACCGGCGAAGGCAACGAGGTCTATGTGTTTGCCGGCGCTGGCGTGACGCCAGACGACGTGGACGGCATCGATCCCGAACCCCTCACCACGGCCCGGGTGCTGCTTAACCAGACGTCGGGTAACTACGAGTACTCGGTGCCCTTCATGGCGCCGGGCACATACACGGTGGCCTTCACCTGCCAGGCGGGTGACGACGTCTCGCCCGATCCCACCGTACTGCCCCCGCCGGATCCCGCGGCTGACAACGCTATTGCGTTCACGCCGGGAGTCGATGCCACGGTGGTCGCTGATGAGACCACCGCGGTGGATTTTCCCGGCCCCGGTTAGAGCTTCTGCGAGCTGGCGCTGCTCAGCTGCCCGGAACCCAGTCGCTGTGCAGGGCCACGCGCCACATCAGGCGGTTGCCGGTGTAGTCGGAGTTCGGGCTGTGCTGGACGGCCCGGTTGTCCCACAGCATCAGGGAGTTGTTCCGGTAGCGGAACCGCGCGCAGTAGATGTCCCGCACGGAATGCCGCTTGAGCATGTTCAGCACCGCGTCGCTTTCGTCACGCGTCAGGCCCTTGATGCCGATCGTCCAGGCCTGGTTGATGTACAGCATCTTGCGCCCCGTCTCCGGGTGCGGACAAACCAGCGGGTGCTCCATCTGCGGGAACCTCTCCCGCATCTTGCGCAGCATGTCGATGGCGCCGACCGTGGCCGCCGAATGATGCCCGGAGTTCAGCCCGTACTGCAGGACATCGTGAATGCCGGTCTTGTCGTCGAGGAACACCTGCATCGCCGGTGACAGGCCTTCGTACGAGGCGTAGTTGCTGGCGAACAGCGTATCGCCACCGAACTCCGGCACTTCCCGGGCATACAGCATCGCGCCCATGCTCGGGTTGCGCTGGTAGGTGTGATCGGCATGCCAGCCGAGGTTCTGGGTCGACAGCACCTTGCCGTTCTTCGGCGCGCCGCGCAGGTAGAAGACCCCGGGAACGTCGGCCTTGAACGGCAGGAAGGGCTCGTCCTCGAGCTTGGCAAAGCGCTGGCCGAAGTCCGCGAACTGTTCCTGGGTGAGGATCTGGTCGTGGAACATCACCGCCGAGTAGTCGACAAAAGCCTTGCGGATCATGGCGAACTCCGCGTCGGAGAGATTCGCCAGATCAACGCCGAAGATTTCGCAGCCGAGAGCGCCGGTGAGCGGGCGGATTGCGAGCTGGGGGAGGCTGCTTTCAGTTTGTGCTAGTGACACGACGTACTCCTTGATACCCGATTTTGGATGGCTGGCGGCCCATTGTCGCTCTCTGGGGCCGCTCTCTGGGGCCGCTTTTTAGGGCAGCTGTGCAGGCCAACGTACTACTCTCTACCGCCAGGACGTGGCTTGCAATCACGCGGATCCGGTGTTTCACTCTATGGAACAGGTGTGCGGAACGGCCACGGATGAAAGCCTCGGCGGTAGCCAATCGTTCCCTGGAACGCGGGTTCAACGTGCTGGAAGTGGCCAATCTGAACAACGGGGCCCGGTTGCGTGATTTCGTGCGTATTACGGGCCTGCCCAAGTCGACCACGTTCAGAGTTCTTGAGAACCTTCGCCGGGCAGGCTACCTGCGGCGTGACGACAACGACGACCGCTACTACCTGACTCCGCGGGTCAGGCGCCTCAGCGATGGCCACTTCGACGGGGGCTGGATCAGCGAAATTGCGCGCCCGGTGCTGAAACAGCTCGCAGAGACCGTGCGCTTTCCAGTGGCGATCGCCACGCCATACGGAGCGGCGATGATGCTCAGGGACAATACTGACGCGGAGAGTCCCCTGGCGCCAAATGTCTATCCACGCGGGACCCCATTGCCCTTGCTGACCAGTGCAACCGGCAAGGTCTACCTGGCTTTTTGTGACGACATGACCCGCAAGACCTTGCTTGCGGTCTGTGCCGAATCCGGATTGCCGGAGCACAACCTGGCGCACCATGGGGATCTTCTGAATCATTCACTGGAAACCGTCCGGCGCCAGGGCTATGCCTTCGGTCCCGGTGGGCGGCAGAGCAAAGCCGGTGTCGAAACCGCGACCATTGCGGTGCCCATACTCGCCAAGGGACACCTGATCGGCGCGATGGCCCTGCGTTTCCTCTCCGCTACCATGAAGCGTCAGACGGTGGTTGAGCGGTATCTGAAAATCATGAATCAACACGCCCGGCTGATTGGTCGCCGGGTTTCGGCCAGTTCGGGGGTTGTGCCCGGACCGTGAATCGCCGCCGCCCTGGAACTGGCGCAACCGGTCGATGCGCATAGATGCGATGCACTATACGTCCGGAGGCCGGAGAGGTCATTTGAAGTGACGGCGCGTCTGCAGAGCTACGGCGACGATGGGCTTGGCCCACTCCGGCGTTCCGGTGAGGTCAGCCGGCCCGAGGATCGTGCCCCGCTCCAGATGCAGAACCAGACGGGGCCGCGGTACCACCCCGGCGGCTGGATCGGCCTCGATGTTGTTGTCGTAGATCTGCACTTCGGTGAGCTTCGGAAGCAGACGGATCAGGTTGAGCCGGCTGTTACGGAAACGGCGGCGGACGTATTCCTCAGGGATGTCATGGCCGCCCTTCCGTACCCGAGCTGCCACCCGGGAGAGATGCAGTTCGGGGCTCGCAAGGCCCGTGTACCAGACGCGGACCTCGATGCCGGCATCTACCGCCTGCTCGAGACGGTGGGTGATGCTCTCACCGCCCAGCGTGGTTTCGAAGAAATACTCGCGCCGGCTGCGGATGGCGGCATCCAGTTGGCGTACGCCTTCTTGCCACGCCATGCCGTTGGCCTCCGCCTGCGTGAGTCGGGGATCAGCCAACAGGATATGCCGTGCGGCTTCGTCGGGGTTGAAGTAATCGCCACCGGAGCGTCGCAGGAACTCGCCCCCGATACTGCTCTTGCCGGCGCCGTTGGTGCCCGCCAGCACCCAGATACAGGCGGTCGCCTTAGCCACGCTTCCGGGTGCCGGCCACTGCTGCTTTGCCCAGCGCGGCAGGTGTGGCCCGGAACAACGCGCGGCCCGCGGCCTTCGCTGGTGCCTTCTGCATGCGACCCACCAGCGCATCGAATTCGCCGCGCAGAGTTTCCAGTTCATCCGGCAGGCGGGCGAGGAGGGCCTCGTACTCCTCTATCGACAACACTACCGCCCGGGTCTTGTCCCGCCGGGTGATAGTCACCATGCCTTGGCTGATAGCCTGGTCCATGACGGTGCCGAAGGAGTTCTTGGCGTCTGTCGCGGAATAGGACGGTACTTCCACCAACTGCCCGCGGCTGTTGCGTATCGTCTGTACGGCCATGACCATAAGTTCTCTGGATGGAAAAGAATGGCTATTCTAGCCATTTGGCTATTTGGCTGCAAATGCCTGCTAAATCGGGGAGCAAGTCGCTGATGCGAATTCACAAGCCAATTCTCGAAGGCACCGGCGATCTGGATCAATGATTGTGGGACTTTTCGCCAGCGCCATCGCCCGCATCGACATTGCAAACGCCGAGGATCCACGTACCGAACCCGTCGGCGGTGTCGAACGGCCCAGGGAACTGGTTTATTCCGAGCGCATGAGCGCGTGGGTGGAGCGGCTCGACCCGAACGCTTCCGAAGCCCTGCGTCTCGCCGCTCGTGCGCAGCATATCCGGCGCTGGGAGATCCCGCGATCCGACTACCCGATGGACCGGGCGGGGTACTACAAGTGGCGCACGACGCTCTACAAATTCCACGCACGGAAGGCCGCCGAAATCCTGCGCGATATTGGCTACGGCGACGACTGTATCGGGCGCGTCGAATCGTTGTTACAGAAGAAGGACCTCAAGACCGACCCCGAAGCGCAGATGCTGGAAGATGCGGCGTGCCTGGTTTTTCTCGAGAGCTATTTCGCTGAATTCGCGGATCGAGACGATATCAATGAGGAGAAGATGATCGATATATTGCGCAAGGCGTGGCATAAAATGTCAGAACGTGCGCAAAGATCAGCCCTCAATTTACGAATGCCCGCCGCCGCCCGCGTGCTCGTCGAGCGGGCATTGGGTGCTGGTTCATGGAACGTGCCGTTGCAGCGAAATGACAGCAAAACTGGGCCGTAGTTCCGGCCAAACAGGTGCCGAACCGTAACCCGGCGTTTCGACGAAATCCACCTTATGCATCCGGGCTCTGGCCGAATTGCCGGTGGTCACGGTTGGGGGATAGTTGGCCTGCCCTTCGATCACACCAATGTTTTGAGCAATTCCAGCGCGGGGGCAACGCGAATGCCTTCACGCGTGACGTAGTCCTGCCGGCCCGAGGCTGAGATCTGCCAGGCCGCCACGGCGGGAAATCGCCCTTTTAAGTACCGCAGCGCCGGGCTGACATCGCGGTCCGAGGTTTTGCACTCCACGAGAAGAACGGGCATGCCGTTTTCAACGGCGACGAAATCGACTTCCCGTCCCTCAATGTCCCGGAAATAGCGCAACTCGGTTCTGTAGCCTTCGGTGTCTTCGCGAAAATCAACCCACTTCAGCAGGTGCGAGGCAACCATGTTCTCAAAACGGAAAGCGGGGTCCGGGATCAATGACCAGTCGAAGTGATAATGCTTACGGGCTTTCTTCACGGCTTTGACTTTTGGCGAGCCGAAAGGCAACACCACGAAGATAGCGTAGAGCCGCTCCAGAATGGCAAGCCATTTGCTGATCGTCTTGTGGCTGATCTGCAGCTGCTCCGCGATACCATTGACCGAAAGCGGGCTGCCAACCAGTTGCGGTAGCCGGGTCATCAGCAATTCGATGCTGCCGATGTCCTGCACCTGCTCGAGACTCAGCAGGTCCTCGCGCACCAGGCGCGTCCGGTATTCGTTGGACCAGCGGCGCGCTTCCCTTTCCGAACCGCCTAGGAAAGGTTCGGGAAAACCGCTCAGTGTGAGCAGACCCTTCAAGTCCTTGATTGAGGCGATGCCAAGTTCCGCCACGCTGAGGGGATGCAGGCGCAGGTAGTGATATCGCCCCTGCAGCGAGTCGCCACCGAATCGATAGTAGTCGAGCCGGGCACTGCCAGTGACGAGGATCTGCTGACCCGGTTCGCGGGCGTCGAAAACACCCTTGAGATAGTTGCGCCAACGACGGTATTTGTGGATTTCATCGAAGACCCACAGGCGTGACCTGGGAAAAGTCTGGGCAAGAATGAGCACGCGCTGGGCTGGGACATCCCAGTTCAGAATTGCCGCAGTCGACTTTCCCGCGATGTTGCGCGCCGCCGTGGTCTTGCCCACCTGGCGCGGACCGCCGACGAAGACCATCTTGCGCTTGAGGTCCTGCCGGATCTGAGGCTCGAGATACCGCTTCATGGCCGCCGGATGGTTCCAGAATATTGGATATATGTCAAAGAATCGTGATTAGAAACTTGACTGGTATCCAGAAATCACGAGGTGGGCCTGGCCCGTTGGCAGGAACCCGCGGCGGGTCACCACCATGGCCAACAGCAGCCTGGAGAGTCGCCGCAATGGCCGGCCTGGCTGGCAAGCTGTACTTTCTGCGACTTCCCATGGCGCCCCTCTGCTTGCATTATCAGGCTTCTTCGCTGTGTCCGAGACGGCGTGGGTGAACCTGTCTTCGCATCGATGGTAGTTGAGTGCGGGCGAGATGAAGTGGCTGCTTGAACACGAGGCGCAGGTCAGGCTGGCGACTTTCCTGCTGGTCTTTGCAGCGCTGATCATGCTTCAGCAATTCCGGCCGCGGCGTAACGTGCCAGGCGGCTGGCGGCGCTTTACAACGAATATCGCGCTGGTTGTCCTCGGTACCGCCATTCTGCGAGTCGCCTTTCCGTTGCTCGCCGTTGGCCTGGCTGTGCGGATCGACGAAAGCGGCGGAGGGGTGCTGGGCGTGCTACCGCCGGTCGTGGGCGTTACGGTCGGTGTCATCCTGCTGGACCTGGTCATCTACTGGCAGCATCGCCTGCTGCACCGGATTCCGCTGTTCTGGCGACTGCACCGTGTTCATCACGCCGACACGGGCTTCGATGTGAGCACCGGCGTGCGCTTTCACCCGCTCGAGATCGTCCTGTCGATGGTCATCAAGCTGGGCGCCATCCTGCTGTTCGGCATTGCGCCCCTGGCCGTGCTGATCTTCGAGTTGGTGTTAAGCGCCGGATCGCTGTTTACGCATGCCAATCTCTGTCTGCCTGCCGGCTTCGAACGGCGTCTGCGCTGGTTGTTGGTCACGCCGGAGATGCACCGTGTTCATCATTCCTGGCATCGCGACGAGACGGACAGCAATTTCAGCTTTCACCTGTCGCTGTGGGACCGTGTGTTTGGCACGTACCGTGATCAGCCGCGCGACGGGCATGTGCAGATGGTTGTCGGACTGCCGGAGTTTCGCGACAGCCGCGACCAGTCGTTGCTGTCGTTACTGCTGAATCCGTGGAGAGCGGGTTGATGACACTCGACTCAGCTCGAAGCGAATCTCGCCGTGCTGTTTGTGGCCAACTCGCTCCCAGCCCCTGGATGCATAGAATCCCTCGGCTCGCGTCCCGGGCTCCGTCGTTAGCCACAGACGCTTGAGCCCCTGTGACCAGAGCCAGGTTAGCATCGCGTCATGTAGCTGTAGTCCGTAGCCCAGGGCTTCATGGTCGGGATGGACGAAGAGCGCCCAGATGTTGCCTGAATCGCGGTTGCCGACAGCGAAAGCGACGATCATGCCGTCCGATTCAATCACCCATCCGCGCCCGGTGGTCGTGATGGCAGGGACGTAGTCCGCCTCGGTAATGGCCGTGCTGGTCAACCTGTTTTCGCGCACGGCAAGGCGAACGCGATGCATGCCGCTGATATCCGCCGGGGTTGCAGGTCGCAGAGTTGGCATTGGTGGCCTGAACGATTGAGCTAAGGCGGCCGCTGTGGCTGGTGCCGATGTCCGTATCGTAGAGCACCGGGCAGGGCAGGTCTCCCAGTGCAGCGGGCAGAGCGTCCGTACCGGAGACGATGGCCTTTAAGCGATGGCGCGCCAGGGCGGATGAATCCGGGTACTGGCGTGAACTCGTTGCGGTCGGGTCGCCGCGCCAACCCGAGTTACGGCTTAAGCCAATCCTCAAGCCGCAAATCGTCGACGCGTTTGAATTCGCGCATGTTATGAGTGACCAAAGTCGCGTCGATGGCAAGTGCGTGCGCTGCAATGAGCGTATCGAGTGGGCCGATAGGCCGGCCTTCCCGCGCGAGGTCGGCACGGACTTCGCCGTAGTGCATGGCGGCGGTCTCGTTGAATTCAGCCACTTCAAGCGGCAGCAGGAATTCGCTCAGGGCGGCATGACTCTCCTGCGACCGGCTGCTCCTTGAGGCGCCGAAAGCCAGCTCGCCCAAGGTAATTGAGGAGATCCCCACCTGGCCGGTGGACTTCCCGCGCAGCTTCTTCAGGACACTGTCAGGATGCTGTTTGATGAGGGCAATGCAGGTGTCGGTGTCGAGCATCCATCTCATGCGAAGGTCTTCCGCCGATCTGCTTCGCGGGGTTGTTCACGATCGCTCATGAAGTCCGACGGGAATTTCGTCAGGCTGTCGATCAGGGTTTCCCAGGATTTTGTCTTGGGGAGCAAAACCACGGCGTTCCCCATGCGCCGCAGCAGGACTTCCTTGCCCTTGAAGCGGAATTCCTTGGGGAGCCGGACGGCCTGACTATCACCATTCTTGAACAGCTTGGCGGTTTTCATGGGCGCTCTCCTACATATATATATTTAGTTTATATATATGACGGGACATGTCAAGGACCTGCGAGCGGCAAAACCGATCGCTTTCCTGCGCCAGGCAGCGAGGTTGCGTCGCGCGATGTCGATGAGCGAGGGATCGGCCATGATCTTCTGCGCGATCAGGCAGTGCAGCGCCAGACTGCGTGCATCCAGCACCCGGTGGGACGAGAAGGCCGTGGAAACGGGGCGAACCACATCGTAGTCACCTGAAAATGCGAAAGAGGCCTCGCAGGCGCTAACACGATCCGCCCGACAACTGGTATATGTCCGCCGTGGTCGCTGCAGGGCCGGTGGCAGCCGGCGGGTCAGTGCCCCACGCCCACTAGCAAGATGGGGGGATGGTAATGCGATTCAAATTGGCGATCATCGGGTCCCTGATTGGCACTGCTCTCGGCTCCGGCTCTTCGGTGGTTCTCGGGCTGACCCTCGGCGCGGCCGTCGGATACGTACTGGCGGAGCTGAGCGAATCGCGTCAGGCGGCCAAACTTCTCAAGGCAGAGTTCAATACGCTCCGTCAGCAACTCTCGGACCTTAACGATCGGTTACGAGGTGCGGGAACCGGGCCCGGCACTCCAGGCCCTGAAGTCCTCGTTCCCACGCCGCCACGCCCGATACCCCCGCAATCCACTTCTCAAGCGCTAGCGGCGGCCGTCGACGACCCCGACGACCAGTGGAAGGCGCCACCCCGGCCTAGCCTCGATGCAAGTATCAGCGACTCGGTTGTCGTGCGCGCCATTCGTGGCTACTTCGCTGGCGGGAATACCGTCGTGCGAGTGGGCGTCATCGTCCTGTTCTTCGGCGTCGCGTTCCTGGTGCGGTTCGTGGCCGAACGAACCCGCGTGCCGATCGAACTGCGGCTGGCCGGAATCGTGGTCGCCGCGATTGGCCTGCTTGCGCTCGGCTGGCGATTGCGCACAAAGCGTCCCGGGTTCGCTCTGGCAATCCAGGGTGGGGCGATCGGGATCCTCTACCTGACGGTCTTTGCAGCGCTACGCCTGTATTCGCTCATGCCTGCAACGATGACGTTTGCGCTCCTGGTAGCAATTGTAGTTTTCTCGGCGGCGATTGCGATCCTGCAGGACTCCCTCGCGCTGGCGATTCTGGGGGTCAGCGGCGGCTTCCTGGCGCCGATACTCACGTCAACAGGTGAGGGCAGTCACGTTGTCCTGTTCAGCTATTACGCACTGCTCAACCTCGGCATCGTGGCAATCGCCTGGTTCAAGGCCTGGCGTCCGTTAAACCTGGTCGGCTTCGCGTTTACCTTTGTCATTGGATCGGTGTGGGGCGTGCTCCGCTACCGGCCTGAACTCTTGTCCAGCACCGAGCCGTTCCTGGTGCTGTATTTCCTGCTCTACGTGGCCATCGCCCTTCTGTTTGCTTTCCGCGAAGCACCGAACCTGCGCAACTACGTGGATGGCACCCTGATCTTCGGGACGCCGATCATCGCTTTCGTGTTGCAGGCGGCATTACTTCGGGACCAGCGGTATGGGCTGGCCATTAGCGCGTTGGTGGCCGGTGGCCTTTACCTCGGCCTGGCCCGTGCGCTTTACCGGGTCCGGCCAGTCGAGCTGCGGCTGCTGATTGAGTCCTTTCTCGCCTTGGCTGTGGCTTTCTTGACGCTCGCTGTGCCGCTGGCCCTCGATGGACGCTGGAGTGCTGCCACGTGGGCGCTTGAAGGCGCGGCGCTGGTGTGGATCGGGTGTCGGACCGGGCGCCCGTTGGCTCGAGCGACTGGCGCTTTACTGCAGTTCGCCGCGGGCTTGATCCTGCTGACGGAATTCCGCACGCCGGATGAGGCATTGCCGCTGCTAAACAGTACCTGGCTCGGTGGCGTGATGATCAGTGGGAGCTCGGTCTTCGCCAGCGCTTACCTGGAGCGCAATGGCGAGCGACTGCTGCAGGCGGAGCGACTCATCAGCCCGGTACTGTTCTGGTGGGGGGTGCTGTGGTGGACGATCGCCGGTCTGTCGGAGATCGACCGGCTCGTTGGCGCGGACTTTCGCCCGGCGGTCACCTTGCTGTTCGCGGCCGGTACGGCACTTCTGAGTAGCGAGCTGCACGGTCGGGTGGGCATCAGCCATGCACGGTTGCCGCCGTTGTTGCTGTTGCCGGCGATGTTCTTGCTCGCGATTATTGCCAGCCAGAGCCTGACTCATCCCCTGGCTGCTGGAGGGCTCGCTGCCTGGCCCCTGGCGTTTGGCAGTTTCTACGTCCTTTGCCGTCGCCACCAGGACGCGCCAGGCGCCGCTCTGGCTGGCGTCCTGCACGTACTGGCTCTGTGGCTGCTCACGTTCATTCTCTCCTCGGAGTGCGTCTATGCTGTTTGGCTGGTCTTGCCGGAAGGGGGCTCTTGGAAGGAGGCAAGCTGGGTTCTCGTGCCAGCAATGATGCTGCTCGCCCTGCCCGACGCGGTGGCCAGAATCCAGTGGCCGTGCCGCACACATCGGAACGCCTACCTGGCGTTCGGCGGCGGTGGCCTCGCCGTTTATGGCCTGGCCTGGATCCTGGTCACCAGCATCACGGGCCGAGGCAGCTCCCGGCCGTTACCCTATTTCCCACTGCTAAACCCGCTTGATGTTGCCACGGTCCTCGTCGTCGTCGCGGTGCTCCGCCTCTGGCTGAAGGCCCATGCCACGTCGTTGGCCGTCGTCATCGATCCGCGGACGATGATGGCTGGTTTCGCTGGATTTATTTTCATCTGGCTAAACGCAGCCCTGCTGCGCACCCTCCATCAGTGGATGGATGTCCCGTTCCGGCTGGAAGCGATGGCCCGAAATACTCTGGTGCAAACGTCACTGTCAATTTTCTGGGCGGTGCTGTCCCTGGGCACGATGGTGGTCGCGACCCGCCGTGGCGCGCGACAGGCATGGCTGGTCGGTGCCAGCCTGCTCGGTATAGTGGTCATCAAGTTGTTTCTGATCGATCTGTCGCGGGTTGGCACTGTGGAACGAATCGTGTCATTCCTCGGTGTTGGGGTGTTGATGTTGCTTATTGGCTATCTGTCGCCCGCACCGCCGGCGTCTGCTGATTCCAGCGCCGAACCGCAACGGGAGACGGCATGAATCGCGCGCTAGTGGCGGTCCTGTTGGCCGTTTCCGGCCTGGCCGGGGCAACGGACGAGCCCGCCGTGGACGATTTTGCCTACGCGGCCCAGCTGGAAACGCCAGGCAATGCGGGCCTATACCGAGTCAGGGTACCGATCGAAATATACCGCAAGATCGTGCGCACCGACTTCAGTGATCTGCGGGTCTTCAACGGCGGGGATGAGGTGGTTCCACACGCCGTGCGTCGAAGTCGCCTCGATCTCACCGTCAGGCAACCAGGGCAACGCCTTCGTCTGTTCGCGCTGCGCGGTGACCCGCAGGTTGCCCTGAATGCCATTCGGGTCACGATCCAGTCTCAGGAGGGTTCCGTGGACGTTGAGGCGCGGGACCCGGCGACGGTCGTCGGTTCGGGCGATGTTCACGCGTACATTGCTGACGTTCGGGCAGTCGCCACGTCATTAGCCGCGATAACCGTCGAATGGCCGGCGCAATCGGGGGATTTCGCGGCGTTGCTCGATGTCGACGCCAGCGATGATCTTGGGTCGTGGCGCTCCGTGCGACACGCCGCCCCAATCGTAAACCTCACGGCCGGCGGCGAGCGCCTCATCCAGCAACGGGTCGAGTTTCCGGCCACCCAGGCGCGTTTCTGGCGCCTGGCCTGGAGCGGTACGAAACGACCAAGCGCTTCATTGTCCGCTGTTGTTGTTGAACCCGCAGAACGGCGCCAGAGCGTCGAGGTTGAGTCGCTGACCGTGCAGGCAGTGCGCGAGACTGAACAAATCCAGGTATTCGTATTTGACCTGGGGGCGTCGCTGCCGGTCGATCGGGTGAACCTCGAGCTCCCGGATCGGAACACGGTCATCAGGGCCGATCTCTCCTATCGTGAACGCGCCAATGATGCGTGGCGCCCTGCGGGCCGGTTCGGCTTCTACCGATTCGTTACCGAGGCCGGCGACATCCGTAACGCACCTCTGCCGGTGAAACTTGCGACGGCCCGGTTCTGGC
>CAZPNN010000448.1:0-7828 GCA_964587605.1 uncultured Chromatiaceae bacterium | reverse complement strand
TCGCCGCGGAACTTGGTACCGGCGATCAGCGCACCCATGTCGAGCGCCAGGATGCGCTTCTTCTTCAGGCTCTCGGGCACTTCGCCATTGACGATGCGCTGGGCGAGACCCTCGACGATGGCCGTCTTGCCGACGCCCGGCTCGCCGATGAGCACGGGGTTGTTCTTGGTGCGCCGCTGGAGCACCTGGATCGTGCGGCGGATCTCGTCGTCGCGGCCGATCACCGGGTCGAGCTTGCCCTGCTCCGCCCGGTCGGTGAGGTCGACGGTGTATTTCTCGAGCGCCTGGCGGGTCTCCTCGGCGTTCGGGTCGTCGACTTTCTCGCCACCGCGGACCTCGGTGATCGCCTTGTCGAACGCGCCCTTCACGACGCCGGCCTCCTTCAGGATCTTGCCGAGCACGCCTTTGTCGTCGCAGCCGGCGAGCACGAAGAGTTCGCTGGAGATGAACTGGTCGCCACGAGTCTGCGAAAGCTTGTCGGTGACATTGAGAACGCGGTTGAGGTCGTTGGAGCCGTGCACGTCCCCACCGGCGCCTTCCACGACGGGCAGCTGGTCCAGCGCCTGGCCGAGTTTCGAGCGCAGCAGGTTCAGGTTGGCGCCGGCCTTCGTGAGCAGCGCGCCCACGCCCGGGCCGCGCTGCTCCAGCAATGCCGAGAGCACGTGCACCGGTTCGATGAACTGATGGTCGCGGCCAACCGCCAGCGATTGCGCGTCCTGCAGCGCTGTCTGGAACTTGTTGGTCAGTTTGTCCATCCGCATGGGGGCCGTCCTTTCCGGGGTCTGACCCTAGATTGGGCCGGTGAGGCGTATTTCAACAGCTTAATGGCCCGTAGGAGCGGCTTCAGCCGCGACTAGGCGGAAACCGGCACGAAGGGCACAATGCTTTCTCGATCGTGAAGGAGGTCTGCCAGCCATGACAACCGTGGATTACCGCATCGAAGGCTCCGATCTCCAGTACGTTGAGCTCCGCCTGCCGCCCGGCACGTCCGCCGTTGGCGAACCGGGTGCCATGATGTTCATGGATGAGGGCCTGGCCATGACGACGGTTCTCGGCGATGGTACCAACGAGAACCTCTTCGGCAGACTCGCTGGTGCGTTCAAGCGTGCATTCACGGGCGAAAGCATCTTCTCGACGCTGTTCAACAATTCGACCAGCGCCCCGCTGCGCGTGGCCTTCGCGGCGCCCTCCCCAGGCAGGATCATGGCAGTGGACCTGGCGGAAAATGGCGGCGCCATCATCTGCCAGAAGGGCGCCTTCCTCGCCGGTACCCAGGGCGTCCGCGTTGGCCTGGCGTTCAAGAAGCGACTGCGGGTAGGTTTTTTCGGCGGGGAAGGATTCATTATGCAGAAGCTGACCGGTGAGGGCCTGGCCTTCATACACGCCAGTGGCGCTCTCACGGCCATGCAGCTTGGGCCCGGGGAAGCGCTGAAGGTCGACACGGGCTGCCTCGCGGCGCTGCAGACCTCCACCAGCTATGACATCCGTTATGTCGGCAAACTGCGGAATACCTTTTTCGGCGGCGAAGGGCTGTTCTTCGCCTACCTGAAAGGACCCGGCACAGTGTGGCTGCAAAGCCTGCCAATCCAGCGACTCGCCGCCAGCATCAATGCCGGGTCGATGGGTCAGAAGCGTGGCTTGAGCGGGCGGCTGCTCTATTTCGCGCTCGTCATCATCGGTGTGGTCATCGCTCTCTCTGACCTCGAAGGGTCGTGAACGACATCGGGATCACCCTGCACGCACCCCATCTGCCACCGGCTGGCATTGCCTGCCGGGCGCAGTTCGCTGGCAATGTGCTGCTGATTGACGGCCCCGAGCCGCAGCGGGTGCCGGCGGACACGCTGGAAGTCAGCACAGGGGGCTTCCACGACGATTTGCTGTTCCTGAGCTGGCAGTACGACGGCGTGAAGTACTCCGCCAACACAGCCGACCCGGCCGTGATGCGCGCGCTGTTCGCGATGGCCCCACCCGAATTGCAGCCTAAACTCAGGCAAGGCCATCGCGAGATGAGCTATCACCAGCGCAAATGGCGCACGATTGTTGGAGTGCTTGGGTTGCTGGCGCTGGCTGTTGCGCTGGCCTGGTGGCAGAGCGACGCATTGACCGGCTGGCTGGCAAAGCAGGTGTCACTGAAGACGGAGCAGCGTCTCGGCCAGGCGCTGCTGGCGCAGGTAGCGGCCGAGGGGACTCTCGGCCAAACCGGAGCTGCTGCAGAGGCCCTCGAGTCCATCGGCGGCAAACTCACCCAGGGCTCACGCTACCAGTACGAGTGGTACATCAGCGACGATGCAACCATTAACGCCTTTGCGATTCCAGGCGGTATCGTTGTCGTCAATTCGGGACTTATAGCCAAGACCAGCTCGGCAGACGAGCTCGCTGGTGTGCTGGCCCACGAGGTCCAGCACGTGGAACGACGACACACCTTGCAGCAAATGATCCACACGGCGGGCTGGGCCGCGGTGCTGGCGGTGGCGCTCGGCGACGTGAGCGCGATCAGCGGTGTGCTGATTCATCAACTGGGCAACCTGCGCAATAGCCGCAAGCTGGAGAGCGAAGCGGACCGGGAGGGGCTGCTGACACTGGCACGGGTCGGTATCCCGCTTGACGGCATGGCGCGCTTTCTGAAGCGCCTGAATGTCGAACAGGAAAAAGAGGGCAATAACCCGGATATCACCTTGCTGTCGACGCACCCCGCCACGGCCGAGCGCCTTGCCGAAATTGAGAATCTCGTGAAGACGACGCCCTGCGACTGCCGGCCTCTGGTTTATGACTGGGACGCCGTGCGAACCTCGCTGGAGCAAGACAACGACGAGGCAGCTGCCGACGCCAAAGATTGATGGCGCTGGCAAGTCAGTCTGGCGGCGTGAGCCAGATCAGCGTGGCCTGCCGTCCGGTGACGCCGTCCCGGCGGTGGGAGTAGAAGCGCTCCCGGTCCGCCAGTGTGCAGTACTCGCCGCCCGTCACCGCCGTGACGCCGGCACGGTGGAGGCGCGCACGGGCCGCCGCGTAGAGATCCAGCAACCAGTGGCCCGGGCGATTGGCCTGGAACGCGGGCTCGGCGGACGAGTCTGCGCGAAGAAATGCGTCCCGGACTTCGGCGCCGACTTCGTAGCTGGCGGGCCCGATGGCCGGACCGAGCCACGCCAGCAGCGAGTCGGCCGGTGCGCCAGCGTCGACGAGTGCCGTCACGGTGGCTTCCAGCACGCCGCCGGCGAGTCCCCGCCAGCCGGCGTGCGCAGCGGCGACGTGGGTGCCGGCCCGGTGACAGAACAGCACGGGCAGGCAGTCGGCGGTGAGCACCGCGCAGACGACACCCGGTGTGCGGGTCACGGCCGCGTCGGCGGTTCGGCGCGGCACGCTGTCAGCGGCGGAGGCGGAGGCGGCGCCGGTGAGCGTCACGACATCAGCGCCGTGAATCTGGTTCAGCCAGGCAGGATCCGCCGGCAGCTTGAGCGCGGTACGAAGCAGCGCCCGGTTTTGGCGGACGGCGGACGCGTCGTCGTTGACGTGATCGCCAAGATTCAGCGACGCGAAGGCGCCGGTGCTGACGCCGCCGGCACGCGTCGTGGCGACGGCGTGCACGCCCATCGGCGCGGGCCAGGCGGCGCGGATCAGGCCGAGGGCTGCTCGGGCCACGACAGAGCCTCCAGGCGCGCGACCGCGCCGGCGTCGCCGCCCGGCGCATTGAGAAGTGCGGCGAGCAGCGCGCGAAAATCATCCGGCAGCGGTGCACTGAGATCCAGTGGCGTATCACTGACCGGGTGCTGGAACCGGATGCGGCAGGCGTGCAGGGCCTGGCGCCGGAATCCGCGGAGCGCCAGCGAAAGCTGCTCCGTGGCGCCGGCGGGCACGATCAACCGGCCGCCGTAGGTCGGATCGCCCACGATGGGGTGCCGCACGTGGGCCAGGTGCACGCGGATCTGGTGCGTGCGGCCGGTCTCCAGGCGCACGGCGACGAAGGTGTGGTGCGGAAAGCGCGCCAGCACGCGGTAGTGCGTGACAGCCGGGCGGCCGGCAAAATCCATCACGGCCATCTTCGTGCGCTGAGTGCGGTGCCGGCCGATGGGCGCGTCCACCGCCCCGCCACCGGTCATCGGCCCGACGCAGAGCGCGCGGTACTCGCGCGTGATGTCCCGGGCTTCCAGCGCGCGCACGAGGTGGGTGTGGGCGATGAGGGTCTTGGCCACGATGAGCAGGCCCGAGGTGTCCTTGTCCAGGCGGTGCAGGATCCCGCTTCGTGGCAGCTCCGCGAGCTCGGGCCGATAGGCCAGCAGACCGTTCTGCAGCGTGCCGGCGGCGTTGCCGGCACCGGGGTGCACGACGAGTCCGGCCGGCTTGTTAATGACCAGGACGTCGTGGTCCTCGAAGACGATTGCGAGCGGCATGGCTTCCGCGGCGGGCGACCGGGTGCCGTCGTCGGCGTGGGACAGATCGTCCACCTGGATGTCGACGATCTGCCCTTCGGCAACCCGCGTGCGCGGCTCCGGGCTTTCACCGTCCAGACGGACGTGGCCGTCGAGGATCCACTGCTTGAGGCGGCTGCGCGAGTAGTCCGGAAGCAATTCAGCCAGCACCTGGTCCAGGCGGCGGCCCGTGCCATCGGCGGGAATGATCAGTCGATGCGGCGAGGGCTCCATCACCGCTAGGCTATACTGCGCGCTCCGCCGACGACAGCGCCTTGCCAATGTCTTTAAGCTCTCGCGACAAATTTCGGTCTCTCGTGCTCGCCACGGTCCTGATGACCTTTCTCGGCGGGCTGCTCGGTGGCTGTTCCGGCAAGGAAGAGCGGGACCTGCAGTCCGGCGCGATCGAGCTCTACGAGCGCGGGCACAAGTCCATGATGTCCGGCAACTTCAGCAATGCCATCGGGTACTTCGAGGCTCTGGAAGCGCGGTTTCCGTTCAGCAACGAAACCAAGCAGGCGCAGCTCAACCTCATCTACTGCTACTACAAGGACCGGCAGATCGAGGCCACCGTCGACGCCGCAACGACCTTCGAGCGCGAGAATCCGACGCATCCCCGGGTGGACTACGCACTCTATATGCGGGGCCTGGCCTACTTCTCCGGCGAGCACAGCTGGTACCACCGGTTGTTTGACGTGGACCTGAGCATGCGCCCGCCGAAGAACGGGCAGGAAGCCTTTTCGGTGTTCGCGCAGATGGTCCAGCGCTTTCCGAACAGCATCTACACGGCGGATGCCCGGCAACGCATGATCTTCCTGCGCAACCGTCTCGCCGACTATGAACTGCACGTCGCCCGCTATTACATGAAGCGCGGCGCCTGGCTGGCAGCGGCCAATCGGACCCGGTATTCGATCGAGCACTACGACGGATCGCCCGCACTCGCCGAGGCGCTCAGCATCATGGCGCAGGCCTACGACCGCCTCGGTATGACGGATCTCGCCGACGACGCGCGCCGCGTGCTGGCTGCCAGCTTTCCTGAAAACCTTGAGCGCGTAGCACAGGAAGCACAGGGCCCCTGGTACAAGTTCTGGTAGTCGAAAGGTACCGGACCTTAGTTTTTGTAGTTATTGCAACGCGCCGCAATAACTACAAAAACTAAGGTCCGGTACCTTCCAGATGTTTTGAGTGCCGGTAGCCCGAGGTGATCGGGTAGCGCCAGTCGCGGCCGAAGGCGCGGCTGGAGATGCGCACGCCGGGTGGCGCCTGCCGCCGCTTGTATTCAGCCCGCCGGACCATTTCGAGCACGCGCGCGGCGACCTCAGGCGCGAAGCCGCGGGCAACGATCTCGTCGACCGAGCGATTTTCCAGGATCAACGCATCGAGGATCGGGTCGAGGACGTCGTAGGGTGGCAGCGAATCGCTGTCCTTCTGGTCGGGCCGCAGTTCCGCGCTGGGCGGCCGGGTGATCACGCGCTCAGGGATCACAGGGGACAGCGAGTTCCGGTAACGCGCCAGCTTGTAGACCAGCGTCTTCGTGCAATCCTTGATCGGCGCAAAACCGCCCGCCATGTCGCCGTAGAGCGTGGCGTAGCCGACCGCCATCTCGCTCTTGTTGCCCGTTGCGAGCACCATCCGGCCGGTCTTGTTCGAGATCGCCATCAGCAGGATGCCGCGCGCGCGGGACTGCAGGTTCTCTTCGGTGGTGTCTTCCGCCGACGATGCGCCCAATCCAGCAAACTGGCCGGCAGACTGGCCGGCAAACAACCCGGCCAGCGCACCCCGCGCCGCCTCCACCAAACCATCAATCGGCAGCACCTGGTAGTTCACGCCCATCTGCCGCGCCTGGGCGCCGGCATCCTCCACGCTGATTTCAGCGGTGTAGCGGTACGGCATCATCACGGCCTGGACCGCGTCGGCCCCGATCGCGTCCACCGCGATCGCAAGGGTCAGTGCGGAATCAATGCCGCCGGACAAGCCCAGCACGGTCCCGGAAAAGCCCGCCTTCCGCACGTAGTCGCGCACCCCCGTCACCAGGGCGCCGTACACGCTGGCCACGTCATCCTGTAACGGCGCGACGCTGCCGGGCACCGCCTCCACGCACTTGCCGGCCCGGCGCAGCGTGATCACGTGCGCACCCGCCTCGAAGGCCGGCGCACGGAACGCCACGCGACCGTCACGGCCCACGACGCAGGAACCGCCGTCGAAGACCAGTTCGTCCTGCCCGCCGACCATGTTGAGGTAGATGAACGGCACCCCGGTTTCCCGGGCGCGGGCGGCCAGCACCTGCTCGCGCTTTGCCTGCTTGCCGATCTCGAAGGGCGAGCCGTTGGCAGCGAGGATGACTTCAGCGCCGGCGGCGACGGCCCGGGCCGACGGCTCCGGCTCCCACACGTCCTCGCAGATGCCAAGCCCGAGCTTCAGGCCGCGGAAGTCGATCACGGTCGGCCCGCTGCCCGGCGTGAAATACCGCTCCTCATCGAACACGCTGTAGTTCGGCAGACAGCACTTGCGATAGTTGGCGATCTGGCGCCCGCCGGCGTACAGCGCCACCGAGTTATAGATGTGCTGGTCCGCGTACTCGGGGTAGCCAACGAGGACGGCCACGTCACCCCCGGCGGCTGCGCCCGTCGCCGCCGCAATTCTCGCGAGCGCCTCACTCACCTGCCGGCGCAGGCCGAGGTGGAACAGCAGGTCCTCGGGCGGGTAGCCGCACAGGGCGAGTTCAGGAAACATCAGCAGGTCAGCAGACCGCGCGGCCTGGACCCTGCCGAGAAGCGCCATGATCTGGGCGGTGTTCCCGGCGACGTCACCCACCAGGAAATTCTGCTGGGCGAGCGCGATGCGGACAGCGTCGGTCAGCGCAGGAGCTCCAGCATCGCGCTGCCGAGTTCTGCCGGCGACCGGACGGTCTTCACGCCGGCTTTTTCCAGCGCCGCGAACTTGGCAACAGCGGTGCCCTCGCCACCGGAAATGATGGCGCCGGCATGGCCCATGCGCTTGCCCGCCGGCGCGGTGACGCCCGCGATGTAGGCGACCACGGGCTTGGTGACGTGCTGCTGCAGGTAACGTGCCGCGGCCTCTTCGTCGGTGCCGCCGATCTCGCCGACCATGATGATGCCGTCCGTCGCGGGGTCCTTCTCGAACAACTCCAGGCAATCGATGAAGTTCATGCCGCGAATCGGATCACCGCCGATGCCGATGCAGGTGGTCTGGCCGAGGCCGTTGCGGGTGGTCTGGTACACGGCTTCGTAGGTGAGCGTGCCCGACCGGGACACGATGCCCACGCGACCCGGCTTATGGATGAAGCCCGGCATGATGCCGATCTTGCACTCGCCGGGCGTGATGATGCCGGGGCAGTTCGGCCCGATCAGCCGGCAGCTGTAATCACGCAGCACCGCCTTGACCCGCACCATGTCCTGCACCGG
>CAZPNN010000447.1:0-16883 GCA_964587605.1 uncultured Chromatiaceae bacterium | reverse complement strand
CGGCATCAACGATTTTGACGATGCCGAAGTCTATGCCGGACTCGACTGGAAGATCCTCTCGACCAAGCTCTGGTACGCCTGGGATTACGGCAACTCAGATGAAAGCGCCTGGTACGCTGAGGGCAATGTCGCCGTTCCCCTGCCGGCGGAATTTGGTCTTGAGCTGCACACCGGTTACAGCGGCGGTGACTACTGGGACCTCGACGGTGGCGACGGGTACATCGATTATTCTGTCGGCATCACCCGGTCACTGGGTCGTTTCGATTTTGCCGTGAAGTACATTGATGGCAGCGATCTCAAGGAATCAGACTGCTCGCGGTCGGGTGTCGACTGCCAGCCCAAAGACGTCTTCTCGTCCGAGAGCAAAGTCTTCGCCAGCGTGTCCACCACGTTCCCGTGGGCTGACGCCGAGTAGACTCGTCAGGAAAGCCCGCGCGTGCGGCGTAGTCTCCCGCGCGCGGGCTACTTGCCTGACTTGGCCAGCTGCATTTCCTGCGCCAGCCGGCGTTCCTGCCGGCGCATGTAAAGCGCAGATATCACCACCCCGATGCCAACGATCGACACCATGATCGTGGCCAGCGCGTTGATGTCGGGGCTTACGCCAAGGCGCACCTTCGAGAACACGACCATCGGCAATGTGGTGGACCCGGGTCCTGCCACGAACTGGGATATGACGAGGTCGTCCCAGGAGAGCGTAAAGGCGAGCAGCCAGCCCGACAGGATGGCGGGGAAAATCAGCGGCAGGGTAATCCGGAAAAAGACCTTGGCCGGACGTGCCCCGAGATCCAGCGCCGCCTCTTCCAGTGAATCATCGAAACCTGCCAGTCGGGACTGCACCACCACCGTCACATAGGCCATGGCGAAAGTGATGTGGGCGATCGCAATCGTGGCGAACCCACGGCCTTTCGGCCAGCCAATCAGCTGTTCCAGAAACACGAACAGCAACAGCAGTGAAAGGCCCGTGATTACCTCCGGCATCACGAGCGGAGCGGTGGTCATGCCTGACAGAAGGGTCCGGCCCTTGAAGGGGCCAAAGCGCGCCAGCACGAGGCCCGCGAGCGTTCCAAGGATCACCGCCCCGGTCGCGGTTACCGCCGCCACCTGAATGGACAGCCAGGCCGCGCTCATGATCTGGTCGTTGCTGAGCAATTCCCGGTACCACTTGAGCGTGGGGGAATCGTCGGTATCCCAGACGGTGACCAGGCGGGAATTGTTGAAGGAGTAAACAACCATCGAGATGATCGGCACGTAGAGAAAGCCAAAGCCGAAAAACAACGCCAGGCGGCGGAACCAGGTCTGGTTGTTCACTTCCTGGCTCCAGCCAGTTCGCGGTTCTGGAAGCGTTGAAACAGCACTATCGGGACGACCAGCAGGAGAAGCATGGCAATCGAGACGGCGCTAGCCACGGGCCAGTCCCGGTTGGAAAAGAACTCATCCGAGAGCACGCGGCCAATCATCAGCTGATCCGAGCGGCCGAGCAGGGACGGAATGACGTATTCACCGACCGCCGGAATGAAGACCAGCAGTGATCCGGCAATCATCCCTGGAATCGACAGGGGTAGTGTGATGCGCAGGAAGGACTTGATCGGTCCCGCGCCGAGGTCCGCCGACGCCTCCAGCAGCGTCAGATCATGCTTCTCCAGGTTGGAGTACAGCGGCAGGATCATGAACGGCAGATAGGAGTACACGATGCCGATGTACACAGAGAAATCGGTGTACATCATCATGAACGGCCCCAGGCCAAACAGGCCCAGAGCCTGATTGATCAGGCCGTCGGTCTTGAGCAGGCCCACCCACGCATACACGCGAAGCAGGAACGATGTCCAGAAGGGCAGGATGATCAGCATGAGCCAGATACCGCGCATCGTCGGTGTGGCGCGCGCGATTGCGTAGGACATCGGGTAGCCGATCAGCAGGCAGAACAATGTGGAAAATGCCGCCACCTTGACGGAGTACAGGTAGGAATTGATGTACAGCGAGTCAGACAGGAGAAACGCGTAGTTACCGAGATTCAGATTCAGCGCGTACGCCACATCACTGGTCTTCTCGATCAGCGGAGCAAATGGCGGCATCGCCAGCCTGACCGTGGAAAAGGACAGCTTCAGGACGATGATGAAGGGAACGGCGAAAAACAGGAACAACCAGAGAAAGGGCAGGCCGATGACCAGCCGCTGCCCGGCCCAGTGTTTACGCACGTACTGCGACCACCGTGGCGGCCCGTAGCGATAGAGCAGCGAGAAAATGAGGCCAAGGCGTCCGGCGCCCCAGCTGTCGATCGGCTGCTTTTGTGGCTGTCTTGCCTGGGAGTGGGCCATCTGGATCTGTGCGCCCCTGATCGGCCTACTGGGGGAGTATCACGGGGCTCGACGCATCCCAGGACAGCCACACCGTCTCATCCCAGGAAAGGCGCCGGTTGATCTGCCGGACAGTGTTGGGCAACGTTACCTGCACCATCTTGCCGCTGTCGATCTGCACCAGATAGACAGACAGGTCTCCCATGTAGGCAATATCGTGGACCACGCCTTTGGCCCGGTTCTCCTTTGAGGAAGGTTCCTGACGGGAAATCTCGATCTTTTCCGGTCGGATGGCTGCCCACACGGCTGCACCGGGGGCCGAACTGATGCCGTGATCCACGTAGATCGTGCAGCTCAGTTCCGGCACCTGGATGCGGACAAAATTGGGCTCGTCCTCGATCAGGCGACCTTCGAACATGTTGACCGAACCAATAAAATCCGCCACGAACTTTGAAGTTGGATACTCGTAAATCTCGGTAGGGCTGCCAACCTGCACGATCTCCCCGCGGTCCATCACGCCGATGCGTGTGGCCAGCGTCATGGCCTCTTCCTGGTCGTGGGTGACCACGACGAAGGTGACGCCCAGCTGCTCCTGAAGATTGATCAGCTCAAACTGGGTGGCCTGGCGCAATTTCTTGTCCAGCGCGCCGAGCGGCTCGTCCAGCAGCAGCAGCTTCGGCCGTTTGACCAATGAGCGGGCTAGGGCGACCCGCTGGCGTTGCCCGCCAGAAAGCTGATGTGGTTTGCGGCGCGCCAGTTCGCCGAGCTTGACGATCTCAAGCATGTCGACGACCCGCTGGTCGATCTCCTTGCGCGGAAGGTTTTCCTGCTCGAGCCCGAAGGCGACGTTCTTCTCCACCGTCATGTGGGGGAACAGCGCGTAGGACTGGAACATCATGTTGACAGGGCGCTCGTATGGCAGTGTGTCTGCCATGTCCTGGCCATCAATGAAAATGCGCCCGGACGACGGCGCCTCAAAACCGGCCAGCATGCGCAAGAGCGTGGTCTTGCCACAGCCCGAGCCGCCAAGAAGGCAGAAGATCTCGCCCTTGAAGATCGACAGCGAAACGTTATCGACCGCGACAAAGCCACCAAAACGCTTCGTGACATTCTCAAGGCGAACGTACTCGTTCGTCTTGTCGATCGCCCGCTGCGTCCCGCCCTCGCCCTGCTTCTCGGACATGGGCTTCGCGCCCTATTGCCCGGTCTTGAAGCGTGTCCAGCTGCGGGTCAGCAGCCGCGTGAACTCGGTCGATTCGGCCAGGTCAGGTACCAGCTTGGTCTTGACCTCGGCTGTCGGGTAAATACCCGGGTCATTGAGCACTTCTTTACTGACCAGGCCGTACGATGCCGCGTTACTGTTGGCGAAGTTAACGTAGTTGGAGTTCTTTGCTGCCACGTCAGGCCGCATCAGGTAGTCGATAAAGAGATAGGCATTCTTCACATGCTTGGCGTCCGCAGGTATAGCCAGCATGTCGAAGAACATCACGGCGCCTTCCTTCGGAATGGCGTACTTGACCGTAATGTCGTTGCCGGCCTCGACGGCCCGGTCCCGCGCCTGCAGCACGTCGCCGCTCCAGCCGAGCGCCAGGCAAATCTCACCGTTGGCCAGATCCTCGATGTACTTCGAGGAGTTGATGTACTTGATGTTGGGGCGGATCGTGGCCAGGACCTTTTCCGCGGCCGCGAGGTCGTCGGGGTTCTCGCTGTTGGCATCCTTGCCAAGGTAAATGAGCACGGTGCCAACCACTTCAGACGGGGCATCGAGAATGGCAACACCACACGATTTGAACTTCGACACTACCTTTGGGTCGTAGAACATCGCAAAGCTGTCAATCGGGGCATCAGGCATTGCCGCCTTGATCTTGTCGACGTTGTAGCCGACACCCGAGGTGCCCCAGAGGTAGTTCACGGAGTGCTCGTTGCCAGGATCGTGAAGAGCGACCCGCCGGGTGATCTCGGGATCCATGTTCTTCAGGTTGGGGAGGCGGGCCGGGTCCAGCTTCTGGAAGACCCCGGCCTTGATCTGCCGCTCAAGAAAGGATGCCGAGGGAACGACGATGTCATACCCCGTGCTTCCGGCCAGCAACTTGGTCTCGAGTACTTCGTTGGAGTCGAAGACGTCGTACTGGACCTTGATGCCGGTTTCCGCAGTGAAGTCCGTGATTACAGACTCATCGATGTAATCGGACCAGTTGTAGACGTTGAGGATTTTTTCCTCGTCAGTGTCCAGAGCGGCGGATTTCGCTGCCGGCTCACCTTGTGGGGCTGCCTGTTCCGCAGGCTTCTGGCCACAAGACGCTACCAGCAGTGCGAGGGCCGCCGTCGTCAGAGCCCTTACGAGAAGGAGACGGAATTCAATCGGCTGACCAGCAAAATTCATGCCAGCGAAATTCATGGATACCGGATTCGTCATGGTTGTTCTCCCGGAAGTCACTAACGGAAAGACGTTGTGCCACCCGTTATATACCAGGTCCGGCGAGCTGAGAAGGCGGGAGAGGGTGGGAGAGGGTGGGAGAGGCGGGGCAGAAGCAGCGGAAGCCGCTCCTGCCCTTCGGGGTCAGATCCTGGAAGCGTAGATGCCCCAGAGCTTGGCGACGGGGGCAGCACCCTTGCCCTTGACCTGGGCGAAGGCCTTGCGGGCTTCGGGGCCGTTCTTGAGCTGGACCTGGGAACGGCCCACCAGCATCCAGACCTCGTCCGCGTCGGCGCCCTTCTGAATGGCACGTTTGCTGGCTGCAATGGCCTTGTCCACGTGTCCGTAGCTCAGCAGCACCTCACCCAGCAGCACCTCGTCACGGCCGGCTGTCGATACCGCGGCCGTCTGGGTGAGCTGGCCGAGCAACGGTTGCTGCGCGGCCGCTTTCTTGCGCGCATCAGCCAGGATGCGCTGGCTGCGCGCCTCCTCCTTGGGGCCGAACGCCTTGTTGGTGTAACCGCGCTCCATAATGGCGACGGCCTCCGCGGGCAGTCCGGACTGGATCGCGACAATCGCCGCCTCGGTATAGATATCGGGTTTGTCCATCAGGTCCAGCTGGCCCATGAGGCGATAGACGTTGAGGGCCGTCCGGTCGTCGCCTGATGCCTGCCGGCGCAGTTCGCTGGAAAGGAGTCGCCAGTTGTCCTGGGTGGGAAAGAGCCGTACCAGGGTCTGGGTTGTGTCGTTGACGCCCTTGGTGTCATTCAGGTTGCCATAGGACTTCAGCAGGATCCGAAGCCAGTTTTCCTCCGGCTTCCCGGCCACGCGAATGGCATTCTGAATCGAGGTCACGGCAGCCTTGTCGTTGCCGGACATCTGGTAGGCCTGGCCGAGCATGGCCTGCATGGGCGCATCCCGTCCGCCCGTAGCATTAAGGTAGCGGGTGGAATATTCGATGACCTTGTTCAGGTTTCGTGGCGACTGGAAATTGAGTTGTGCGAGTTGCTTCAAGCGGTCATTGACCTTGTTGGCGGGTAGCTGACCGGAAGTCAGGCTGCGCTCGTAGGCGGTCGCGGCAGCCGCGTAGTTGCGCTGCTTCAGGTAAATGAAGCCGTAAGTCTCATTGATTTTGAGCTGTTCCAGTGCAGACTTTCCTGACACCGCATCGGCGGTCTTGACGCTGGCCAGAGCCTGCGAGTACTGGCCTTTATTGGCCGCCGTGATGGCTGCCTCCAGCGGGTCGCCGACCTTCTTGCTGACCGAATCCGCGGCAAACGTGGGGGTCGGCGCGAACAGGGTGCCGATGGCCAGGCTGGCGCCCGCGGCCAGCGAAATGATGAACAGAAAATTTTTCAGCATGTCCAACTGCCCTTGATGCAACTACTGCTGGCCCGCATAGATCGACCAGAGCTGTGCCAGCTGGGCAAACTCCGGACTCTTGACCGTTTCGAAGGATTTGACCGCATCAGCGGCGTTACCGGTAATGATATAGGCTCGGCCGAGTGACAGGTTGGCCTCGTCCACATCCTTGACACCGCCTTTGCTGATCCCGCGCTGGATCGCTTCCAGACCCTTCGCCGGCTGATCGTAGCTCAGGAAGGCCTCCCCAAGCCGCACGTCCGCCTCGCCAGCCTTGGCGGCGAGGGCCTCTTTTTCGAACTGGCCCAGTAATTTCTTGTCCGCTGCTGCCTGGCGTTGCGCGTCGGCCCGGAGGGCCGCGCTCTTGGCCTTGTCACCGCTGGTCTCTAGGATGCCCGTGGCGTAGCCCTTTTCCATGAACTTGAGCGCCTCGCCAGGCGAGCCCCGCTGAATGGCCACGGTGGCAGCTTCTGTAAAATCGTCGGCCTGATCCATGGCATCGACCTGGTACATCAGCCGGAAGACCTGGAGGATCTGCCGGTCCTTGTTCGCTGCCTGGGAGAGCTGTGCCTGCATCAGGGTCAGCCAGTGCTCTTTCCTGGGGTAGTAGCGCAACAGATCCATCGTCGCCTCAAGAGTGCCCGGATTATTCTTGAGCTTGGAGTTCGAGCTCTGCAGGACCAGCAACCAGTTCTCGTCCGGCTTCTGCCCGGCGGCCTTCGTCAACGAGACCGCCTCCTTCATGTAATTGGCCGCTTCGCTGACATTGTCGCTGAAGTAGGCTGCCTGGCCGACCAGCCCCAGCATCAGCGGATCACGTGTGCCCGTAGCCTCGAGCCAGCGCTTGCCGTACTCGCCGGACTTGGCGAGATTGCGCGGCTCTGTCTGCAGAAACAGCTGGGCCAGTAGTCGGAGACGGTCGCTGACCTGTTCAGGGGGCAGCAGTCCGGACCCAAGCCCCCGCTCGTAGGCTGTTGCTGCGGCGTCATACTTCTGCTGCTTCAGCAAGATGAAGCCACCCAGTTCGTCGATCTGGAACTGCTCGAAAGGCGTCTTTTCGCTGACGGCAGCCGTTTTCTGCAGTTCGGCTTCCGCCTCGGCATATTTGCCGGCGTTGGCCAATTCCAGGGAGGCTTGCAGTGGCTTCAAGACTTTGGGGTTGATCTTGGGCGCTTCCTGCTTTTTGGCCGCCTCTGCCTCAGTGACCGGGCCGAGCAATCCCGCAACGCCCGCAAGCAGCGAGATTGCCAGCAGCCATGCGGCGCGTGTTGATTTTCCCATGCTCAGTTCTCCGCGAGGTCTGTAATTGGTGGGCAAGAACTCCGCGTCAAGCGGGATGTTCCGCCGACCGACTGAATACGTCCTGAATACTGTCCGGGCTTAACGTAGCCCTGAGGCACGACGCCAAATGCGCGACGCCTGATGCAACGAAGGTCGGGCGCGCGTCGCAGCGAGAAGCCAGCTACTCGAACTGCTCGTCGCCGATCAGCCCCATCTTCTCGATGCGGTTGCGCTGGGCGCTCGCCATAACCTGCGCAACGGTATCGTATTTGGCCCGGCCATCCGGACGGATGGCCACCTGGGGTTGAGGTACTTCTTCTGCTGTTCTCTTGAAGTACCGCTCAAGGGTGGCGAAATCCGGTACCGGGGTGTCGCCCCAGATAATCGTGCCGTCGTAATCGATCGTGATCGTGATCAGTACCGGCTCAGTCTCGGGTGGGGTGGTATCCGGCGGCGGCATGTCGAGCTTCACCGCGTGGGTCATGATCGGGAGGGTGACGATCAGCATGACGATGAGCACGAGCATCACGTCGATCAACGGCGTGGTGTTCATTTCCATCATCGGGGCGCCGTCGCCGCCGGATCCTACTGACATTCCCATTGTTGAGTCCTTTGAACTGCCGTATTTTGACCGGAGTGACGGGCGGCGCTAGCGCGGGCCGCCGCGATTTGGCTCGGAAATAAAGCCGACTTTCTGGATGCCGCCCTTGCGCAACTGGAGGATCACCCGCCCCACATGTTCGTAACGAACATTACTGTCGCCGCGCACGTGTATTTCCGGCTGCGGCACTATCACAGCCGCCGACCGGATCAGGTCGGCCAGCGCCTGCGGATTGGCAACCCGGGATTCCTTCCAGTAGACGTTGCCGCGCTCGTCAACTGCCACCGTGATGTTTTCCGGCTTGGTCACGGTGGCGATGTTGGTTGCCTTCGGCAGATCGAGCTTCACCGTCTTGGTGATTACCGGAATCGTAATCAGGAAGATGATGAGCATCACGAGCATGACGTCCACCAGTGGCGTGGTATTGATCGCGGAGAGCACTTCTTCCTCGCCGCCGCCCTCTGTCTGAATATTCATGCCCATGATTCTGCTCCAGCTGATCCTGCGGTATTACTTGCGGGAGCCTTGCTGACCGCCACCGCTGACCAGCGTTGCGTACAGGTCGTTGGTGAAGTAGCGGAACTGGTCGATGATGGCCTTGTTCCGGCGCAGCAACCAGTTGTAGCCGAGCACTGCGGGCACGGCGACAGCCAGACCGATGGCGGTCATGATCAATGCCTCACCGACGGGGCCTGCCACCTTGTCGATGCTGGCCTGGCCGGCAACGCCGATGGCGATCAGGGCGTGATAGATGCCCCACACCGTGCCAAACAAGCCGACGAACGGGGCTGTGGAGCCCACCGAGGCCAGAAAGGACAGGCCGCGCTGCAGATCGTTGTTCATGCGATCAACGTTCTGCTGCAGCTTGCCGCTGATCCACTCAGCCAGCGGAACCTGCTGCGTGAGCTTGCCTTCGTGGTGGTCGCTGGCCTTGATGCCGCTTTCCACCATGGACCGAAAGACGTTGCCCTTGCCGGTGAGCTTCTCCAGGCCATCGGTCAGCGAGTTGCCGGTCCAGAAATCCCGGCTGGCTTCCTTGGCCTGCCGGAGAAGTCGCGATTGCTCCCACAGCTTGGTAAAAATGACGAACCAGGAGTACAGGGACATCAGCACCAGGATGATCAGCGTGCCTCTGGCAACGAAGTCGCCCTGGCCCCACAAGGCCGCCAGCCCGTAAGGGTTTGCCGCCTCATCGGGCGCCATCCCGGTATCAATTGCGGTGTCCTCCACCGGCGCGAGGTCAAGCAGGCCCGCATCTGCGGGAGGCGCGCCATCCACGGGCGCCGCGCCATCCAAGGGCGCCGCATTAGGGTCCAGAGCCCCGTCCACCGGAACGGTGCCCTCGGGAATGGACAAATCCGCTTCCGTGCCTGTGTTCTGTGCCAGCTGAATGTTATCGCCTGCCATTGCTCGCCTACCTTAGGTGTTTCCCCGGGGGGTCCCGGGGCTGAAAAATCAACCCTCGATCTTGAACGTAACCCTGACCGAGTGCCATACCGTCACTGGCGCACCATTCTCAGTGCCTGGCGTGAATCGCCAGGCGCGCAATGCATGCTTCAGTGCTGCCTCATCGAGTCGCGGAAAGCCGCTGCTCGTCTTGACCTTGCCGTTCTGAACCTTGCCGTCGGGACCCACCTGTACCTCCAGTACCACGGATCCTTCCTCGCCCAACCGACGCGAAGTGGGCGGGTAGTCGGGCTGGAAGCGGCGTTTGAATTTCGGGTCAATCTCCGGGGACTTCTTCACGACCGCCTTCGGCGGTGGCGGAGCCGGTTTTGTGCTCTGGACTGCCGTCAGGGCCTTCGTGGGCGCCGTCGATTGCGGCACATCAACGACAAATTCCGGCGGCGGTACGTAGGGAGGCGGCGTTTCGAGGGCGGGGGGCGGGGGTGGCGCCTCATCCTCCTGCGTGATCTCCTCGATGATGTCCGCCTGGATGATCATCGGCGGCAGTTCAATCGGAATCGTGCTCAGGCTGTTGACGAGCGCCCACACGAGCAGCACGTGGAAGGCAATGATCACGACCAGTACCGTCGTGTTGCGACCGCCGCGGCCCAAGCCCGTGTCAAAGCCCGTGTCTAAGGTGCTGTCCATGAATTCTTTTCAGGGCGCCAGTTCTGTTCGATTAACCGCCGGTACGCCAGTCCCCACAGGGAACTCCGAGCGCTACCGTAGCTGAATTGTGCCGGCTTCTTCGCGCCGGCGTTCTCTCTGCCTGCTGCGGGACCAGCTCCGTTTGGGACGGGATCCCCCCTCGACCCAACGGCGCCAAATTTAACCGATATTTCCCATGATTGCACATCGGCCTGCCGCCCGGCCCAGACGAATCCGGTGCCTGTTCCCTGCCCTTTAATTGGATCGCCGGGCCGGCAGATAGTTTCCGCCGCGCCGGGGTGGCACGCCGGCGTCGGTGCTGGAACAATGCCTTGCGGGCGGGGCAAGGCCCTTAAGGAGGCAATTGTGCGAGAGATTCTGGTGCTGGCCCTGGTGATGGCCCTGGTGCTGGCCGGTTGCGCCGGCGCACTGGACAAGAGTGTGGATTTCGATCGTCATCGTTATAGCCAGCTCGTTCAGCCGTTCGACCGTCCCAATGAGATCTACTTCGACGTGATCTTTGCAGCGGATTTCCCCGCTGATGACCCTGCCGCAGACCAAAGTCGCGCCGCTTGGCTCGATGGGTGGCTCAAGCAGAGGCGCCTGTGCCCGGCGGGTTACGAAGTGCTGAACCGTCGCCCGTTTGATTACCTGGAGGACAACCCCGCGGGCTACCAGCAACGCTGGGAGATTCGTTGCGTGGCCGGCAGCTAAAGCAGCCAAAGGCGGGTTCCCGGGACCACCCGCCAGCGCCTGGCAAAGCCCGCGTTCAGTTCCAGCACGCCCACCACCTCGCCGCGGGATGCGATGCGGTCCGTCGAGAAGGGCCGCGTATCCTCGGCAATATGCCCCACGGTGCCGTCGCTCCGAACGAAGAGCATGTCGAGCGGCACCAGCGTATTTTTCATCCACATGGTGATTTGGACCGGGCGCGCGTAGTCGAAATACATGCCTTCGAACTCGCCTAAGGACTCGACAAACATCAGCCCCTGGCTCCGTTGCTCCGCTGTGCTGGCGAAGTACGTGTCGATCAGCAGGCAGCGCGGACCCTCTGTTTCGAGCAAGGTAAGGCCGCGCGTAAAGCCGGCGACCAGGTGAGCGGGCGCGAGGCCGACTGCCGGTCCGGACGGGAACCATAGCGCGACGGCTGCGGCTAAGGCCGCGAGGCTACAGCTAGGCTTCATCGGCGGAGACCCGTCCGGCAAAGCGCAGATCGCCCAGCGTCAGCGATGTCCTGTCGCCGAGTGAAGGCAGTGCGCCCAGGCAATAGAGCATGCCGTCGATCCGGTGGCCAGCGGGGTAGTCGCGGGACCGGGTCAGGGCCGTGACGGAACTGATGATCGTCCAGCAGCGACCCGCCCCGCTGGTGCTGAAAAACCGGCTTTCCCGCTCATCGATAACGGTGACGTTTGCCGGCCGCTCGGCGCCGATGAGGGTATCCGGGCTGCCGTCGATGCCAATGACCACTGAAAGTCGCCCACCGCCTTGCTGTTCTGAAGCGAAGAACAGGCGCACGCCTTGGCCGTCGGGCCGGCGCATGCCGTCGCAGACCAGGCTTTTGCCGGACCAGTCTGCTGTGAGATTGACCGCGCCGAAGAAGCGTCCACGCAGGTAACCATCCGGGCGCAGCGAGCAGCGCCTGCCCCCGTCTGTCGGGGAGGCCACCGTGGTTGGTACCACCGGCGGCAGGGACAACTGGCAGGCCAGAACGCCGATCAGCAGCACTCCGGCGGCACCGAAAAATCCGGCGGCGCGACTCATTGGCGTGTCGGCGGGACGGGCGGCAAACATCGCTGCGTATCCTATTCGACTTCCAGTCCTTGGGTGGATTGAGGGGAAATGTGACCCAGAGCGCAGCCCCGGCGGGTTCCAGCCAGTAACTTCTGCTGCGGGAATTTGACTTTACACGTCCGGCCGGATGGCGCGTTTTGCCGCCCGGTACCGTGCGCGTGCATTGGTGGGCGCAACGAACTTGGGTGTCGACGTCAAACAGCATCTGAACTCGCTGGTCATCGAGCGGCGGCCCGGTGTATCCCGCCTCCGCTTCAGCCAGTTTGTAGAGCGCGAATTCCGGCGGGTCTACGCCGAGGCCAGCTATCCGAAAGCCCGGCTCATGCTGTTCATCGCTGCCACGGCGATCTTTGTTGGCCTGATCCTGGCGGTCATGCGGGAGAATCTCTCGTGGCAGACGGCCACCTTCCTGCTGGGCGTGACCCTGCCGCTGATCATGGCCACGCTGGTGACCTCGTACAAGGAGGGGTCGCACGACGCGCACCAGGCCCTGCTGGCACTGACCGCGCTCTGCATCGGCCTGGTCTGCACCTCGATCACGGCGCGGGCCAGCCTGCACGGTGCGCCCTACTACTTCGCGGCGGAAATCGCCTGGATCTTCATGATCTGGCTCGTGATGTCGCTGCACTTCCGGTACGCGGCCACCGTCGCTTTAGCGATCTCATTCGCCTACGCCTGGGGAACGCTGAATTGGCAGTTTCCGCTGCAGGAAGTGATCTTTTCCACCCTGCTGCTGCTGCTGGTGAACATCGTTGGCGGCTATTGCTGCTTCAAGCTGGAGGCGGCGGTGCGTCAGGCGTTCCTCGAATCCCGCATGCTGAACGACCTGGCGGAGCGCGACGGGCTGACTGGCCTCTACAACCGCCGTCGTTACGACAAGGACGTGGAGAAACTCTGGCGCCAGTCCCGCCGGGATCAGAGTCAGCTCACCCTGCTTCTCGTCGACATTGATCACTTCAAGGCCTTCAACGATCTTTACGGCCACCAGGCTGGAGACGACGCGTTAAAGCGCGTTGCCGACGTCATCGCCAGTTGCGCCCAGCGCCCGCTCGACTTCGCGGCCAGGTTCGGTGGCGAAGAGTTCGCGGTGGTGCTGTTTGGTCCGGCGCAGGACTTCGGCCGCGAAATTCCCGAGACACTCCGGCGCAGCGTGGAAAAGCTGAATATTCCACACGCGGAATCCACCACCGGGCCCTGGCTCACCGTCAGCGTTGGCGTTGCCATTGTCAGTCCGGGAACCGAGCGCAGCCTGGCGGGCGCCATCCAGTTGGCCGATGAGGCGCTGTATCAGGCCAAGGAAGAGGGCCGCAACCGGATCGTGGTCAAGGAATCCAATAACGCCCATATTCAGACGGGGCGATTCCGCGCCGCGCGGGCGCAGGCGCGCGCCTGACCTGTCCCCGCCTGGCGTGTCCCGGCCTTATCTGGCCTGCCTGGAAGATTTACCAGGTACCGGTGTTCGGCAGGGATTTCCAGGGCTCCTGCGGCGGCAGAGGCGTGCCCTTCTGAAGCAGTTCAATCGAAATGCCGTCCGGCGACCGGACAAAAGCCATGTGGCCATCGCGGGGCGGGCGATTGATGGTCACGCCGCCCGCCTGAAGGCGGCTGCAGACTGAGTAGATGTCGTCGACCTGGTAGGCGAGATGGCCGAAATTCCGCCCGCCTGTATAGGCTTCGGGCTCCCAGTTCCACGTGAGTTCGACGCAGGCGCCTTCGTCTCCAGGTGCCGCAAGGAACACGAGCGTGAAGCGACCTCGCTCGCTCTCGGTCCGCTTCAGTTCGCGCAGACCCAGCTTGCCGCAGTAGAAGTCGAGGGACGCGCCCAGGTCAGAGACGCGGACCATGGTGTGCAAGTACTTCATTAGAATGCCGCCAATGTCATTCAGCCCGGAACCCGGATCGTTGCCGCGTATCTTGTACGTCCCCGGCATACGTGCCAAGCCGCCGCCTGCCAGTCATCGCGCCATGCTCTGGCGCTGTGTGCTCGAGGGGGTCCGCCGTGCCGATCCGGAGGTGGCGGCCAGCCTTGCTGCTGCTCCGGACTGCCTCCGCCTGGCCTTGTGGGGCCATCTGCTTTATCCCGAGTACCGGGATATCGCGCTGGATGAAGCGGGCACAGCGGCACTGCTCGCTAACGTGACACCCGGACGGGACAGCGTCAGGGAGGTCTTCGGCGTCTGGAGCCGCGCTGAGGTCATGGCCTACCGCTTCGCCGACCGCTTTCCGGGCCTGATCGACTGGCTGGCTGCGGAAGATACCCGGATCAACCTCAAGGATTCCGGCCAGTATTTCCGCAATGCCGATGGCATTGGTGACCGGATTCGTGATGTGCTCCGGATCGAGCTGCAACGCTGCTGGGCGGCAGGAGAACGCGTTCTTCTGATGACGCACAGCTTCGGCTCGGTCATTGCCTGGGACACGCTCTGGAGCCTCAAGGGCAAGGGTGGTCCGATTGATCTGTTCCTGACCCTCGGCAGTCCGCTCGGCACGCACTACATCCGGCGCCGGCTGATGAGTTCCAGGGCCAGGGGTGCGGCACGCTATCCCCGGGGAATCCGTCGCTGGCACAACCTGGCGGCCACCGGTGAACTGACGGCCCTCGGGCACGTTTTTGCTGAGGATTTCACGGAAATGCAGAGTCTCGGCCTGGTCGCCGAGATTAGCGATCACGGCGATCTGCTGAACCCGTACCGCGACGCCGAAGGGCTCAATGTCCACAAGTGCTACGGCTACTTCGTGAACGCCGCCACCGGCGAGGCCATCGCCCGCTGGTGGCGCGACCTGCCGGTCAGTTCCTCCCTGCCGGCTCTCCCGTCCGGATGAACACGTCGATCCGCCGGTTGCTGGCGCGACCAGCCTCCGTATCGTTACTGGCCACCGGCCGCTCCTCGCCGTACCCGAGCGATTGAAGCTGCAGGGTCGGAAGCGCGAGGGTCTTACGGAGGTGGTTCGCGACGGCCCCGGCCCGTTCTTCGGATAGCCGCTGATTGGCGGCCTCGGTGCCCGACGAGTCCGTGTGTCCCTCGATAATGATGCCGGCACTCGGGAACAGGCTGATGGCCTGTCGCACCTTGTCGAGCAGGGGCAGGGACCGGCTGCTGAGCTCCGCGGAGCCCGCACGAAAGCGCAGGCCTGTGAGTCGCAGGACGACATCATTGGCCTGGCGGAGCGCGAAGCCTTCCTGCGGGGCGAACAGGGCCTGCAGCGCGGCGAATTGTTCCCGGCTGCGCTGCTGCGCTTCCATGGACATCATCAGCTTGTCTCGCTCGGCGCTGGCGCCGCCGAGCTGAAGATCGAGTTCACGTAACTCTTCTTCCAGGCTCGCGATCTGCCGGTCGCGCTCGGCCAGTTCGCGTTCGGCACGTTCCGCGCGGGTATGGAGCGCACGGGTACCGGCAACGAGCGACTGCGCCGCCACGTCATCGCCCGCGACCGGCGTTGGGGGCAGGCCGGCGGCCTCCGTGATTTTTGCAAAGACAGCTTCCAGGCTGAGGATGGCCTCCTCAGCGCCGCGGTCTCCGCCTTCGATCTGCCGTGCCAGGGATGCCACACGGACGGCGTACGCGGCCTCCAGCCTGGCAGCCTCGATGCTGGCAGCGGCCTTGCCGGGACCAGAGCGGTTGGCGTCCAGGACGGTCTCGGCCACAGTCAGTTTCTGCCGGGCGCTGGCCAGGGTGGCCGGCGCAAAGCGTTTCGCCCGTACCTCGTCGGCGGCCACCAGCAGGGACTGAACCGGGGACAGGTAGCGGCTGCGGAGTGCCTGCAACTCGGCGTCACGGTAGGCAGCCTCGACCTCGACGCCGCGTTTCGCCGTGCCGGGCGTGTCGCCCCGCTCAAGGCGGCGCACGGCGGCCGCCATATCCTTTTCGGCGCGAGTCCATTGCTCCATGGCGAGTCGCGGCGCTTCCGCCGCCGCGGCCGCTTTGCGAGCGGAACGGGCCGCGTCAAGTACATCGGCGTTAGCCTGGCCGCCGGCAATCCCGACTGTCAGGGCGAGGAGCCACGGCGAAAGCGGCATGAAATGGTGCTCAACAGGCTGAGGAGGGCGCCCAATCTATAGCACCTCGACGTGATTCTGTGGAATTGCTCACAGAACTTCGGGGGCAGACTCCCTAACGTTCAGACCATGCGCGCGAAGTACTACACCCGCTTCCTGCTGCGCTCGGAGGGGCCGGGTTTCGCCGATGAATACACCGGTGTGGTGGAGTTGAACCACGCGGTAGACCAGGTGCTTGAGCCAAAGGAAATCGAGGAGTTGCTGGCCGCGAACTTCCAGCGCAACGAGGACGAAGTGGAGCTCCTCAACTGGTCAAGGATTCACTAGCTGTCTGACGCTTACGTGGTGGACTGAATTTTTGCTTCCCCCTGTATTGACCCGGCCTTGCGCCGGGTCTTTTTTTTGCCCCGACCCTTCTCCTGTTCAGGCCCTTATCCGAGCCTGGCCTTCGTCCGGCGGGCTGCCCCGTGCGACAATGAAGCCATGACCAGCTTCAAGGGCATCCCCATCGAAAGCGGCGCGAAGTACATGACCGACGCGGGCTTTTCCGCCATCCGCAACGGGGTCAAGGCGCGCTCTGCCCGTCCCGAGTCCGACGTCAGCCGCAAGCCGGACTGGCTGCGGGTTCGACTGGTTTCTGGCGGCCGCTTCGCGGACGTAAAGCGGACCGTGCAGGAGCACCGTTTGGCGACGGTTTGTGAGGAGTCGATGTGCCCGAATATCGGGGAGTGCTGGAGCGCCGGTACGGCCACGATCATGCTCATGGGTCATGTCTGCACCCGGGCCTGCCGCTTCTGTGCCGTCGACACCGGCAATCCGCGCGGCTGGCTGGATACCGAAGAACCCGCTAACGCCGCGCGTTCGGTCGAACTGATGGGCCTGAAGTACGTGGTTCTGACGTCTGTTGATCGCGACGACCTGGCCGACGGGGGCGCGGGGCACTATGCCGACTGTGTTCGTGCGATCAAGCTTAAGAATCCCGGCACGGCAGTCGAAGCGCTCACGCCGGACTTCGCCGGCGACCTGGCTTCCGTGAACACCGTAGTC
>CAZPNN010000446.1:0-15085 GCA_964587605.1 uncultured Chromatiaceae bacterium | reverse complement strand
TTGTCGGCGGCGAACCAGGTACGCTGCACCGTCATCCCGCCGAAGAAGCGCACGTTGATCTGCCCGTCGCCCTGGCGGCTCCATGGGCAACCCCACTGCTCGAGCTGGATCATCTCCTCCGTGCAGTGGGCGACGAAGTAGTCGACCACGTCCTGCTCGCACAACCAGTCACCGCCGGAGACCGTGTCGTCGAAATGCTTGTCGAGGCTGTCGTCGGTGCGGATTACTCCGGCCGCACCGCCTTCGGCGGCCACGGTGTGGCTGCGCATCGGGAGCACCTTCGACACCAGCGCGATCGAACAGGCGGCGTCGGCCTGCGCCGCAGCGATGGCCGCACGCAGCCCGGCCCCACCGCCGCCGACCACCACCACATCGGCGTGCGCAACCTTCATGGCGTCTCTTGCTGGGCCCTGTCGGCCGCCACCACCTCCAGCACCTGGTACAGGCCGCCGAAGAGCAGCCGGTGGGTGTGCACGTGCACCTTGCCACCGGCCGGGAACCAGTCGCTCACCGGCCGCTGCCAAAGATCCATCGCGAACGGCTCGAAACGGCGCAGGATCTGCTCCATCACCCAGCGCAGCGGGTGATTCTTGCGGGGCCGGTGGTAGTCGATGATGACCAGTCGGCCACCCGGACGCAGCACGCGCAGCGCCTCGGCAAGCGTCACGCGACGCACCTCTTCGGGCTGCTCGTGCAGCAGGAAGAACAGCAAGGCCTGGTCGTAGCTGCCACTGGCGGCCATGTCGAGCCGCGAGCTGTCGCCGTGGATCAGCCCGACCCGGTGACCGGCCGGCAGCTTGTTCCGGAGATTGTCGATCTGCACCGGCAGGACGTCCACCACGTCGAGCTGGCCCTCTTCGGGCACCAGCGCAGCCAGCCGGTTGGTCAGGTTGCCGTAGACGCAGGCAATCTGCAGCGTGCGCCCGGCCAACCCGGGTTGGAGCAAACGGATCGCCATATCACGCAGGCGCCCGAAGTTACCGAAGAGAATCAGATTGACCAGCCACTGGCGCTCGAACACGTAAACGGCCCGCGGGTGCACATAGGCCCACCAGTAGATACGCTTCAGGTAAGCGGGCACCGGGAGACCGGACTGGCGGAATGCCCCGGTCAGCGTGGCGTCTGCAAGCATGTCACCCCCATGGTGCGGTTCCAGCTCGAATTCGGGATCAGAACTGATAGCGCACCGACATCGTGACGACGTGCACGTCGTAATGAGGCGACTGCTCGCCAAAGGCAATGACATTGGGAATGGTGGCGGGACCGACACCGTCGAGCATCCAGTCGTTCGAGTCGTATTCCTCGTACCAGTACGCCGCGCGCAGGGTGAGGTTGTCACGGAGGCGGTAGCTGGCATACAGGTTCAGCGTGTCGAGGCTGGTCTTCAGGTCGGGGAAATCTCCTGGCGACGAGCCGGCATCGACCGTGATCTCGCCGGTCGAGCGTGACCACACGTAGTCGGCGCCCACATCGAGCTTGTCCTTGATCAGTTGGTGCTTCAGGCCGATGCCAAAGCTATCGAAGGTGTCATCGTTTTTCGCGAACCAGTCCGGGGCCGCGAAAACCTGGCTGCCCGCCTGCTCTGACTTTATCTCCTCCCGGCCGCCAAAGGCAGTGAGGGTTGTCACGTCCGTCAGGATCACGGAGACATCGGCGTTATAACGGGCGTCACGACTCTCGGTCAGGCCGACCACCGAGTCCGAGTAATCGTCCTTCGAGTAGTCGATGTCGAGGCCGATATCGATTCGCTCGTGGGGTGTAAAGCCGGCGTGGATGCTGCCCGTGTCCCGGGTGCGGTCGGCCATGTTGTATTTTCGGAGGAGCGGATTCTGCGCCGGGTCGGTTTCGGCAACGGGGTCGTAATTCGATGCGTCGCGATCGCCATGTCCGACGCCCAGCTCGAGATCGACGTAGTCACCCGCGCGCACCCTGAATTTGCCCCAGATGGTGTTTTCCGTCGTATCCCTGACCTCCTGGTTCGTGCGCTCCCGTTTCTGGTAGTCGTATCCGGCGCTGAGCCTGGTCCTGCCGTTGAAACGGTAGTCCGCGCCCAGGCTGCCCGTGTTATCAGTGAAGCTGTAGGGCAGGTTCCTGCGCGGCGGGTTGACGAAGGAATCGGTCGTTACCCAGTCGAACAGCTCGCTCGGGGTCGTGTTGTCCCGGTCGTTGTAGCGATAGCCCGCATTCAGGCGCAGTTTGCCGGTTATCGCGGAATCCGCTTTCAGGTTGGCCGTGAGAGTTTCCACTTCCGCGTCCGCGGATGCTCTCGGCAACGCCACCGTGACATTCGGGTTAATGGTTGCCGCCAGCAGGTTCTCGTTCTGCTCCATGCGGCCCACCGCAACGTCGCCGCTGACCCGGGTCCGGTCACTGAGCTGGTAGCTGGATGCCAGGAGCACCTGGTGGAACTGGTTATCCGGCGGCAGGGCGAGCTGGCCGGCATCGGCCCCGGTGACCAGCGGGTTATAGGCGTTCTGCCAGACGAGGGCCTCGTCATGGTTATTGAAAAACGACCCGTAGTAACCCAGCCTGGCCTGCCATTTGCCCGTGGTGTAGGTGACGGCAGCATCCAGCTCATCGGTCACGTAGTCGATTGGCTCCACCAGTTGCGCGGCGTTGAAGAAGAACGATCCGCTGCTGCCCTGTTGACCATCCCGGACCTCGTGGCGGAAATTGAAGGAGGTTTCCCACTTTCTGGCCGGGATGAAGGCACCGCCGATGCCAAGGCGCTGGCGCTGCGTGTCCAGGTCTGCATTCAGCAGGCTGTCGGCGAGATCCGTCATGCCGGCGGTCGAGCCCGCGGTGACCCAGTCCGTCGGCAACTCCAGCGTGTCACCGCCACTACCAAGGTATGGTGTTCTCACGCTGTCGGAAATGTTGTGCGGGATCTCGTCGTAGGTCAGGAACAGCCGGTACCTGCCCTGGCGGCCGCCCTCGACGTCAAGTGAGCGGGTGTCGAGGCCAAGGTCCCGGACCTTCAGGTCAAGGTATCCGGCATTCTCGTCGCGATAGCGCGCCGTGACATTGCCGATGAGAAAGGCACCGTTGTCCTCAAGGCCGTTGTACTCGCCAAACTTGAACGAATCGTCCGATACGTACCCGGCGCCGAGCTCCGCTTCGCCGCTGTATCCAGTCTCGACGACGCAGTACTCGCAGTCCCACCCCGAAATATCGAGCTCAGCCGGAATTACCGGGTCCGTGGTATCGGCAAGGGCAGACGCCGCTAACACCAGGTACAGCAGCATCGTCAGCGGCATTGCGCCGGCAGTGGTCACGCCCTTCCCGATCTTCAACATCGCCATCGCTACCGCATCTGCTTGACGCCGGACGGATGGTTAGACCCGTGCACCTGCGTATGACAGTTGGTGCACGATCCCGCGAGCAGGAATCCCGATGGCGACCCATCCGGCAGGCCCGCGGTGGTCCGCCCCACGCTGGGGTGCCCGATCTGTGAATGACACTGCTGACACAGCTGCGGTGGTCGCTTCTTCAGCAGCGCCGGGTGTATGGACCCGTGCGGCGCATGGCACAGGGCGCAATCCTCGGAGGCCGGCGCGTGCTCGAACAGAAACGGCCCGCGTTTCTCCGCGTGGCAGCTGTAACAGGTGTCGTTGAGCGTCGCCCGGAGCAGCAGCGTTGAGGTGCCGGCCCCGTGGCTGGCGTGACAATCACTGCAGCCCAATTGCCCGAAGCGCACCGGGTGATTGGACGGTTTGGAAAACTCCGCTCGCACCGGTTGGTGGCAGGTGAAGCACACATCGGTCTGGTTGACCTTGTCCAGCACGGGGTCGTGCGCCGCGTGAATCGTGTGGCAACTGGCGCAGGCAACGTCGCCCGTCTCGTGGGCGCTGCTGTGCCACGCCATGCGGTTCTCGCCCTCGTGGCACTGCAGGCACATCTCGTTCTGGACGGCTGCGGGCGCGTTGCCCCTGGCGCCGAAATTCAGTATCGGCGGCCGCGTTTCACCCGGCCTCGTCTTGTCCACGTGACTGCCGGTCGGCCGTCCCGTCACCGTGGACAACACGCCGTTCACGCCGGGTCCGTGACAGGCCTCGCACTGCAGGCTGGCAAATGGCGTGCGAGAGTCTGCCTGCACAGCGTGTTTGGTCTTGAAGATGTCGAAGACCGGGTACTCGGAGTCCTCGTCGTGACACTTGATGCAGGTGTCAGCGCCCTTCTTTGAATACTCCGGATCCCCGACGGCGGTCGCTGCGGCATCCGGAGCAGTGCTGCCCGCAGTGCCCTGCCCGGCTGGCGTTGGCGCCGGCTGGGCCCAGGCGGTGCCGGCGGCCAGCAGGCAGCAGATGAACAGTGACAGTCGTCTTTTCATGGGCATCACCATCGTCAACGCCGCTGCCACCCGTCAGGAACGGGCGGGGTCGGCCCCGTCCGATGCTCTGAAGCCCGATTCCCAAGGGCTACGGAATGAATTCCCCGAGGAAATTCGCGAATGCCTCGTCGTGCACCAGTTTCACGTCCACCAGTCTTCCAGGCCCGTGGCAAACGGCGCACGACTCGATGTTGGTGTCCTGCATGACCTGCTCCGAGCCGGCGCCGCCGAAGATGGCGCCATTGTCTGTCATGTGCTCGCGGGCCAGAGTGCCGTCGTGGCAGGACGAACAGGCCGACGCCGTGGGTGAGTACTTCCAGTCATCCGCCTGGTCGGCCAGCTTCGTCGTGAAGTCCGAACCGTCCGGCGCCGCGGTCGGCGCCGAATCCACGGTGCTGCCCCTGATGCCGTTCAGCGCGGGCAACGCCCAGTTGGCGCCCCCGCTCCCCGAGCGATCGGCCAGCGTGTAGGTATTGGGCAGGTGGCAGGTCTCGCACTTCGACAGCACACCCGGGAAGCGGATATGGCTGTAGTCGTTGGTGCTGCTGCCACGCCCGTAGATCACGAGCCCCTGCTCCCGGAAGCCGCGGGCATCGGTGCCGTCGAAATTCGACGCCGAGGCGGCATGAATACCGTGGATCAGCCGTTTGAAGTCGATCGACTCTTCGTTCTTGCCGTCCAGCGTCACCGAACTGTCCGGCAGGCCCGTAACCGCATCCTTGGGACGTTGCGCGACATCCGTGTTGCTCGGGTTGTGGCACATGACGCAGAGCTGGCCATTGTTGTTGCGGTTGTTACCGTGGACGGTCAGCACATCGTGGCAGCGGTCGCACTTGGTCGGCACATCCACGACCTGGCGCCGGGGCGTCGGCGAACTGTCGGTGATCGCGAAATACGAGACCTCGCTGTTGACCGCTACCTGCACGGTGTAGGCACCCGTACCGTCGTCAAAGGCCGGGTGGCCTTCCAGGGCGATCGTGCCGCTGCCCGTTGCATTGCCCGGGATGGCCAGGGCCGCGGGGGTCACCGCCGCACCGTTGAGCGTGAAGGTGCCATCCGTGTTGCCGGTTACGGCCGCCGAGGTGCGCAGATTCACGGAGGATGCCCGGGCCGGGCGGGTACCGCTGCCGCCCTCGTTCGTGTAGTCGCGGGTATCCCAGGCCACCAGCGCGTTCAGGGATGCGGCGCTCGAGCTGAACTCCTGGTCCGTACTGTCTGAGCGGATGTTGTATTTGTTGCCGTACTGGTGCGTCGTGGCGCCGGTAGGGTCAGTGACCGAGAACTTGAGCGTCGGGTTGCTGCCCGGCGCGCAGACCGGGCTGGCGCTAACGGCCACGCCGCAGACTTCCAGGATATTAAACTGGAAGTATGCGCGCGCGACCTTGCCCGGTATCGTGTGCGACTCCGCGACACTGCCGGCAACGCGGGTTTCCGCGTGGCAGGTCAGGCACTCGCTGTTATCCGAGACGACGCCGCCCGGGTGCCCGTCCGGATCGGCCGGCGGGTCGCCAGAGCCGTCCTTGGAGAAGTCGATATCGTCGTGACAGGACCCGCAGGCGGCGATGCTGGGCACCTGCCAGTTGTTCCCCTGCGGCGTGTCAGGGTCGCTGCCATCGTGACACTTCGTGCAGTTGCGGATGTCTTGCGGAAAGACGACGTCGGAGAAGTCCTCGCCGCCGACGGTGTAGCTGCCACCGGCCTCCACGCTGGGCAAGCCCTCGCCCCGGTGGATCTTGTGGACCATGACCTTGAAGTCCACCGTCGTGTTCCCGTCGGAAACCCAGGAACCGGGGTTGTGGCAGGTCGCGCAGAGCTGCATTTCGAAGCGGGAACCGTGCGCCGTGATCTTGTCGTGGCACTGATTGCAGTTTTCGGTCTTGACGATTTCGCGCATCGAGGTCACGGCACCGCCGGCCGGCACGAAGTCATATATCGCATTGACCGCTGGCAGCGACGAATTACCCTGCTGGATGCTCAGACGGTGCGTCAGGCCGGGCTGATAGGAGAGATCCAGCGCGTTGCCATCGGCATCTTCGCAGGGCGCGGCGCACGGTGCATTGCTGAGGTCGGTGGCGAAGGTGTAGGTGTAGGTGCCGTTGCCGTGGTCATCCAGTGTCCCAAACGGGTAGCCGGCGCGCAGGCGTTCCTGGGCACCCTGGCTCGCCCCGCTGCTGGCGCGGACGATGTAGTTCTGCCACTGGTTAGAGTCGCCGTTGGTCCCGGGAATCAGCTTCGCGATGTTGAAGCGCAGATCAGTGCCGGTCAGCCCGGGATAGGCAAAGCCGCCTTCATTGGTCACCGTGAATTGGACGACCGGCGGGCTGTTGATCGCCACGCTGTCGACGACAATGTTCAGGGCGGTGGCTGTCGGCGGACCGGAGGGCGGACCCACTGGCCCCGGTGGTCCCAGCGGTCCGGCCGCGCCATCGCTGCCGTCACTGCAGCCGGCAATGACCAGTAGCAGCATCGACGAAATGAGGGATCGGCCAAGTAGCGTGGCTATTTTCGAACGCGACATGTTCTTTTACCTCTTGGGGGCATACCAGCTCACGTCGCTAAACTACGCACCAGAAAACACCCTACGACATATTGAACAATTATCCACTGTGGAAAGTAGCTATTGAACTTTTCAAGCCGCTGCGGTAAGCAAGCCACCAGCCGGTGGAGTAGGAAGACCCATATGAAATGCAACAATCCGACCATCAGACTCGTTTGCCTGAGTGCCCTGCTGTGCGGCCCGGTCTTCGTGGATGCCAGCGGGGCGGATATCGCCACGCTCGCAGCGTCCTGCGACGACTGTCACGGCAAGGACGGCGCCAGCACGGAGCCGAAGGTCCCGACCATCGGCGGCCTGTCGGCCACGTATATCACCGACTCACTGGCGGTCTATCGCGACAAGAGCCGGCCCTGCGAGGACTCCAAGTACCTGACCGGGGCTAAAAAGGGTGAAACCGCCAATATGTGCGAACTCTCCGCCAAACTTTCCAAGGAGGAAGAGGGACTCATCGCCGATCACTATGCCGGCAAGCCTTTTGTCCGTGCCAAACAGGCGTTCGACGCCGAGTTGGCCAGGCGCGGCAAGGGCATCCATGAATTGCAGTGCAAAAAATGCCACGAGGACGGCGGCGGTTCGCCGGACGACGATGCTGGCATCCTGGCCGGGCAATGGCTGCCGTACCTGGAGTCCCAGTTCGCAGAATATGCGTCAGGCAAGCGCCCGCAGCCCGAGAAGATGCAGCCGAAGATGGAGAAGCTGACGGCTGACGACACCAAGGCGCTGATTCACTATTACGCCAGCTACCAGTAACCCGGTTCAGACGGTCATCCACGCACTTATCAGCCCGGGAGTCTGGTTGCATGGCAGAAATTGATCCGCACGATAACCAGACTGGCAAAAGCCTCTGGCGCCAGCCGCGGGCCTGGTTTCTGGTCGGCATCCCGTTAGGCGGCTTCCTGATGTTCTTCGTCGGTGCTGCGGCACTCGGTGCCTTGAACGCCACGATGGAATACTCCAGTACCCTCGATTTCTGCACTTCCTGCCACGAGATGAGCGAATACGTGTTTGAGGAGTACAAGGAGACCGTGCACTACCAGAACGCTGCCGGCGTGCGGGCCGTGTGTGGCGACTGCCACGTTCCCAAACCGTATTTCGCCAAGGTGCTGCGCAAGATCCAGGCGACTTTTAACGAGGTTCCCGCCCATTTTCTGGGAACGATCGACACCAGAGAGAAGTTCGAGGCCAAGCGACTCGAACTCGCGGAGAATGTCTGGGCGGCCATGAAGGCCAGCGACTCCCGGGAGTGCCGAAACTGCCACGCACTGGAGTCCATGGATCTCGATAGCCAGGACAAGAGTGCGCGGAAAAAGCACACTCTGGAACGGAAGATTGAAAAGGGCGAAACCTGCATAGATTGTCACAAGGGGATTGCGCACCACCTTCCGGAAGGCTACGAGGGCTGAAGTGCGAGACTCAGGCCAATCGGACTGATCGAGACTATCAGCCCCGGTGAGTCGGCGAGGTTCGCATCAGCGACGAACCGGTCGTCCGCCGCGCGACCTCTGAATGGTGCCCCTCAGTCAGCCGCAGGCGCCGACGACGCGTAGAAAGCGGCGATATTCGCGATGTCCAGAGCGCTGAGCTTGCCGACCGTCGGGTGTCCCGACTTGCCGGCCACGACGGCCTGTATCGCGGTGCCGAGGGCGGCTTCCGACTTGCCGGCAAAGGCGCCCGGCTGGTGGCAGGCAATGCAGGCCGCCGCCGCTTCCTTGCCGGCAGCGACATCGCCGGCGGCCAGCGCACCGGAAGCGCCAGCCAGCGCCGCCAGCCCGACCGTCACAGCCAACCTGAACCTGTCATTCATGCGAACTCCCTTCAGAATCTCACTCGTTCCCGGCATCACGGTGCAGCACCGCTGGCGCAGATCCAGCAAGATAGCGTTGCGACGTTATTCAACACACCTTATCAAGAGCGCTGCCCAACCCGTACCGTGGATGCTACCTAGCAGGCCAGCATGAAGACCCTCGCGGATACCATCGACAAGGCGCTGTGGCAGACCGATCTGGCCAGCAAGCCGGTCCTTGTGCGGCTTGTCTATACCGCTGCCCGGATCATCTATGCCGTCGGTCGCGAACTGCTGAGCGGCCAGCTGACATTGCGGGCCATGAGCCTCGTCTATACCACGCTGCTCTCCACGGTGCCCCTGCTGGCCTTCAGCTTCTCCCTGGTCAAGGTCTTCGGCCTGCACAACTCGCTGAAACCCAGCCTCTACGGCCTTCTGGCGCCACTGGGCCCCAAGGGTGCGGAAATCACCGACGAGGTCATCCGCGCTGTCGACAACCTGGAAGGTGGCGTGCTCGGCGCCGTGTCGCTGGCGTTCTTCATCTACACGGCCATCGCGATGGTCCAGAAGATCGAGGACTGCTTCAACTACGTCTGGCATGTCACACGCTCACGCAGCCTGGCGCGGCGAGTCAGCGAGTACATCAGCGTGCTGCTCATCGGTCCGGTCGTGATCGCGGCCGCACTCGGCCTGATCGCGTCGATCAGCAGCGACTCGTTCGTGCGGAGCGTTCTCGCCATCGAACCGTTTGGCACGACCATCGTGCTGGCCGGCAAGGTGCTCCCCTACGTGCTGGTTATTGCCGTCTTCACGTTACTGTACAAGCTGCTGCCGAACTCCGTGGTCCGGCCGGGAGCCGCACTGACTGGCGGCGTGGTTGCCGGCGTGATGTGGACCGGCATCGGCGCGGTGTTTGCCGCTGTGCTGTCGGTGTCGGTGACGCGTAACGCGATCTACGGCACGTTTGCCGTGGCAATTTCAGCGCTGATCTGGCTGTACGTGAGCTGGCTGACACTGCTGGTGGGCGCGCAGATCGCCTTCTTCGTGCAGAACCCGACATTCCTGCGCCTCGGGCGGCAGCGGCCCCGCCTGTCGAATGACCTGCGCGAACGCATGGCGCTTAACGTCATGTACCTGATCGGCGTGGCATTCAGGGATGCCTCAAAACGCTGCACGATCGAGACCATTGCCCGCGACACGAATATTCCCGGCCTGACCCTGGGCCCGATCATCTCCGCACTGGAGGCCGGGGGCCTGATCAGCGCCACCGAGGGGGAAGCGCTGCTGCCCGGACGGGAAATGTCACGCATCACGCTCTCGGAGATCCTGGCGGCCGTGCGCAGCGGCGGCGATACCGGCTCGCTGGCACCGCCCGCGTGGTCGCCGCCGGTCAGTGCGGTTGCCGAAAAGGTGCACACCGCCATTAACGAACTGACCGCTGGCATCACCTTGAGTACGATGCTGGATCAGCCCGGCCCGGGCGTAGCACTGGCCGGGCAAACGACTGGCCGCACGGCGGCTCCGCCCGACGCCTTGTAGTCCGGCCCGCTCCCGGGGCGACGGCCCGGATCGGGGAGCCGGCTCGAGAGTGGCCGCACCGTGCCGTTGAGACGCCAGTCGTAGATCACGCTGAAGGCCAGCACGCGTGCCACGTATTCGCGCGTCTCACGGTAGGGAATGGTCTCGATGAAGAGGTCAGCGGGCAACGCCTTGCGTTCAGCCAGCCACCGCTGCACCGGCGTCGGCCCGGCGTTGTAGGCTGCCGACGCCAGCCACGGACTGCCCTCAAACTGCTCCGCCTGTTGTGCGAGGTAGCGCGTGCCGAGCCGGATGTTGGTCTCCGGATCGAGCAGCATGCTGGTGCCGCGCCAGTTGATGCCCAGCTGGCGAGCCATACGCTTTCCTGTACTCGGCAGTAACTGCATCAGGCCATAGGCGTTGGCGTGCGAACGAACGTCGGGCTGCCAGGCGCTTTCCGCGCGGATCAGTGCGTAGGCCCAGGCGGGGTCCAGGCCGTTCGCGGCGGACTCCCGTTCAACGGTCTCGCGCTCGGCAACGGGGAAGCGCAGGGTGTAGTGGCGCAGGTCGTCGCCGGTGTTCAGCGCAAACACCACCCGGTCGTGCCAGCCCTGTTCACTGGCCAATAGAACCATCTGCAGGCGATCGGCGTCGGCCACCGACTCCCGGACGTAATCCCAGGCACGATTGGCTTCGACACGCCAGCCGATAGCGTGGAGTTCAAGGGCGCGGGCGATGTCAGCCTGGGCGCGCAGCGCCGCCGCGCGCGCCGGGTCAGAAGCAATTTCCTTCGGGCAGATTGCGTAGGGCATGGCGAGATGATCGGCCGCGAGAAAGCCCTCGAAATTTGCTTCCAGCGCGAGCGCGGCGTAACCCGCGCGAGCCTCGGCATCGCGACTGACCTCGTTCAGTGCACGGGCGCGCCAGTAGCGCGTGCGTGAGGCGTCGGCCAGCGGCCCTGGCAGGCCATCGACGACGGCCAGGACCGCGCCCCAGTCTTCCGCGGCGAGCGCCGCCCGCAGCTGCCAGTCAACCAGCTGCTCGCTGCGCGCCTCGACGGGCACGCGCAGAAACCAGTCCTCGGCGTCCGCCCGGTAGGACACTGCCGCGTACAGGGCCAGGTCGTGCAGGATCGCGGTCCGCTCGTCCAGCACAAACGCAAAGCGCGGCGCCAGCAACTGCCAGTGCGCGATCGCGCTGGCGATGTCCGCGCGTGCGCGGCGCTTGAGGGCCTGCGCGGCCGCCTCCCGGTACAGAGGCGCATCGGGCCAGCCGGCTGCGAGCTTCAGGCTGGCCTCGGGGTCCGAGGCGGCCCGGGCCAGGCGTTCCGCATCGGCGCGCTCCGTCTCGGGCAGAAGGCGGGCGAGGTAATTGGCAAGCCCGGAGTTTCGCGCCGCGACAGCGAGGCGCAAGCGTTGCCAGATGAGTTCGCCGTTAAGCCAGCCGCGGCTACGCGCTTCGGCGATCGGCCCGTCGCAGGCATCGGGCAGGCTCTGGCCGGTCGGCCAGAGCGCGAGCAACTCTTCGCGAGCGGCATCGCTGCGTCCCGTCGCGAGCAGGGCGCGTACCCGTTGGCAGCGCAACGTGACCGCGGCGACGGGCAGGTTCCGGTCGAAGGCCACGAATTCCGGCCAGTCACCCCGCCGGGCCAGTTCCGCGAGGTACTCGCCACGAAACTGCGCGCCGAGTTGTGTCGTGGCCTCGGCATCCAGGAAACGTCGGACCACAGGGGACTGGACCGTGCGCAGATCACGCCGCAGGCGGGCGTAATCAAGGTAGGGCGCCAGAACGTACCCGTCGAGTTTCCGCCGCTGGACGGCATACAAAGCGGAATCGGTTTCCGGCGCGCCCACTGCCGACAGAAAGTCCTGCCGGTATTCCGCCGTGCGATCGGGGTTCGCGGCGACAGACAACGGCGCTAGAAGAACAACGGCAGTGGCCGCGACACCTGAGAAGAACACGCGCATGAGCGCCAGTTTACGCAATCCGCCTGCGTACTGGTCCGGACATTGCTACTTCCACCGCGACATCCTCCCGGAATGGCTGCTGTAGACTCCGGTACACGGGGTTCACCCGTCGCCGTTGACACAGGACACATAAACCATGCGTCTACAGCAATTTTTCGCGACGGTCGTGGTTGTCCTGTTCCTGGCCTTCCTCCTGGTGAGCTCGATGGTGGGGGTCTACACCGACTGGCTGTGGTTCGGCGAGGTCGGTTTCCAGCAGATTTTCCTGCGCACGCTGGGTACGCGAGTGGCTCTTGGGGCCGGTGCCTTCATCCTCGCATTTACAGTGCTGTATGCCAACGTGCGCCTCGCCCAGCGTTCCATGGGGAAGCGCCAGTTCACCGTTTACGGCCCGGAAGGCGCGCGTACCGTCGCCTTCGACATGGGCAGCCTCAAGCCACTCTTCTTTATAGGAAGCCTCATTGCCGCAGGATTGCTGGCTTTCTACGCAGCAGCGCAGTGGGACGTCTGGCTGATGTCGCGCAACGCGGTGCCGTTTAGTGTAAGCGACCCGATTCTTGGCTACGACGTCGGGTTCTACCTCTTTCACTTGCCGTTGCTGCACGCACTGCTGAATTTTGGCCTCTTCACCGTTCTCCTCGCGGGACTGGGTGTGGGGGTTGCGCACTTCGCCAGCCAGAACCTCGTCCTGGATCCCGCGCGGGGCCTGCAGATGAGCGGCGGCGCTCGCCGCCATCTCAGTGTGCTGGCCGCCTTCCTGCTGCTGTTGCTGGCATTTCGAGCCTGGCTCGGGCTATCGCAACTGCTGATCTCGCCGTCCGGCATCGTTCACGGCGCGTCCTATGTCGACGTCAACGCGGGCATCCCGGTGCAGTGGGCGCTGGTTGTCGTGGCTTCGCTGGGCGCCGTACTGGCGCTGTGGCAAACACGCACCACGCGCTTCTGGCCCCTGCTGGCGGCGGGCGGCGGGTATTTCGCGGTCGCGATGGCCGGCCAGGCCTACGGCATCGCCCTGCAACGGCTGGTGGTAGCCCCGAACGAGCAGGTGAGTGAAGGGCCGTTTATCACGCATTCGATCGCGGCGACGCGCAAAGGCTTCGCACTCGATAAAGTCGAGGAACGCGAGGTGTCGGGCGAGGCAACCCTCACGGCAGCGGACATCGAGCGCAATCGGGCCACCTTCGACAACGTGCCGCTGTGGAACGAGCAACCCCTGCTCGACACCTTCGGCCAGTTGCAGGAAATCCGGACCTATTACGATTTTGCGTCGGTCGATAACGACCGTTACATCATCGACGGTGAGTACCGGCAGATCATGCTCTCCGCTCGCGAAATGAATTCCGACGCTCTCCCCAGTGGCACCTGGATCAACGAACGCCTGACCTTCACACACGGCTACGGCCTGACCCTTGGCCCTGTGAATCAGGTCACCCCGGAAGGCTTGCCGATGCTCTTCATCAAGGATTTGCCGCTGTCATCGTCGGTGGACCTGAAGGTTGATCAACCCGCGATCTACTTCGGCGAACTTTCCAACGATCATGTATTCGTCAAGACCGGTACGGCGGAATTCGATTACCCGAAGGGCGACGACAACGTCTTCGGCAGCTACGAGGGCCAGGGCGGTATCACCGTTGACAGCATTTTCCGGCGACTGCTGTTCGCCATCCGGTTTGGCTCCCCGGATGTGCTGTTCTCACCGAACCTCACCACCGGCAGTCGCGTGCTGATGTACCGCCGCATTGCCGAGCGGGTGCGACGCATCGCGCCATTTTTGACCTACGACCCTGACCCCTACCTCGCGATATCCGGCGGGCGCCTGGTGTGGGTGCAGGACGCCTACACCACCAGCACGCGCTACCCGTACTCGACGCCGAGCGCTGGCGGCATCAATTACATCCGCAACTCGGTAAAGGTCACTATCGATGCCTATGACGGCACCGTGGTCTTTCACCTCGTGGATACGAAGGACCCGGTGGCCGCGACCCTGGCGAAGGTGTTCCCCGACCTGTTCCGGCCGCTGGCCGACATGCGGGACGACCTGCGCAACCGCATGCGCTATCCACAGGGCATATTTGCGCTACAGGCCTCGATGTTTGCCACCTTTCACATGACCAGTCCCGACACCTTCTATAACCGTGAAGACCAGTGGGACATTCCGTCGCTCGACGCACAGGAAAACGGGCAGCCGATGTCCCCCTACTACACCATCATGAAGATTCCGGGCGGCACGAGCCCGGAGTTCATCCAGATGCTGCCGTACACGCCCCGGCAGAAGGACAATCTCGCGGCCTGGATGATGGCCCGCAGCGACGGCGAGAATTACGGGCAACTCATGGTGTTTCAGCTCCCCAAGCAAACCGTGGTCTTCGGGCCTCGCCAGATTTCGGCGCGCATCAGCCAGGATGAAGTCATCGCACCACAGATTACGCTGTGGAATCAGCAAGGCTCGGAAGTCATCCAGGGAACGCTGCTCGTGATTCCCATCGAGGAATCGCTGGTCTACATCCGGCCGCTGTATCTGCGCGCCGCCGGTGGCCGGATTCCCGAACTCAAGCGCGTCGTGGTCGCCTACCGCAATCGGATCGTGATGGAAGAGTCGCTGGATGTGGCGCTGGCGCGCTTGTTCCCGGGCAGCGGCAGCGAGCGACCAAAGGTGCCGGCCGTTGCGAAGCCCGCCAGCGATCGGGCGGGCACGCCAGCTGACACCGAGAACCGCGTGGCTGCAACCAGCGGGCTGGCTGAGGAGGCACAACGCCACTACCAGCAGGCCATGCAGGCGCAGCGCGCGGGTAACTGGGCACTGTACGGCGAAGAAGTGAAGAAGCTTGGCGAGGTTCTGGAGCGCCTGCGCAACCAGTAACCCGGCGTAGCCGTAAGTCGCCTGGAGTAGCGGCCATCACCGTTACGATGTCCCTTGAGCAGCTCAGGAC
>CAZPNN010000445.1:0-25825 GCA_964587605.1 uncultured Chromatiaceae bacterium | reverse complement strand
CGGAGCTCAACAGCGCCGTGTTGGGATCGCCATTGTTCAGGGCGATGACCTGAGTGAATTCATCTCGGTCTATTACCCAGTCGAGACGACGGAGAATGTTGGCGTCGGATGCACCCGTTGAGTAGACCCAGCTGTGATTGGCAACCCGTGCGGCCGAAGTCAGCGGCTGCTTCGGGGTTTGACCACCGCTGGGCCGAAGAAAATCGCCTCCCAGCCAGGTAAGGGCGCGATAGGCGTCGATGCTCGAGATTCTCGGGGCTGTCGAAGTGAAAGTGCCGTAGAAAAATTGGCCGACGGCGGTAGCATGGCCGGAGTACACACCAACTGGCCCACCGGACTTGTCCGTGATGGTCTTCGCTGTGAATTCTGCGTTGCCCGTAAATTCTGCGTTGCCCGTATCTGGCAGGTAAGCCCAGACACCGCCAACGAGCTGGTCGCCTTCAGCCTGCAGCACCGGCACGCCGGCCCCGGTGGGCATGCCGGCGCCGAGTTGCAACTGAAGCAGGCGGAAGCCGATATCGTCCTTGTAGTCGGCGCGCGCGACGACTGCAAACGTCATGAGGGCCGCACAAACGACGAGAGCTGTCGGCCGCAATACCGTGTTGACGCCTGCCATCCGTTCAGAGTACGGGGAGCTGACAACCCGGGGCAACCCCCGGCGGCCGTCTTTATGTTTAGCGGTTGCCGCACCGCGAGCAAGCGCTGGCGCTCGATATACTGGCCATCAGCGTCAGCGGGACTGAGCAATGAATTCACGGGTTGTGGAAGTGCCGGGCGAGACCGGAACCGGGATTGCGTTTGGCCCCCGGCGGCTCAATTTGCGGATGGCGCCCGGCGTGTCGCGGCTCAACGTCTACACGCTGTTGTTCGGGTCATTCTTCGGCATCGTGATGATGAGCTTCGTCAACGCGAGCCAGCCCTACCTGTTCACCGAGGTGCTGCACATTCCGGCCGCGGAGCAGGGGCCGCTTGCCGGGCACCTGACCTTCGTTGCCGAGATCGTGGTCATCCTGACCATCGGGCTCATTGGCGCGCTGTCGGACAAGATCGGCAGAAAACCGCTCTACGTCGCGGCCTTCCTGCTGCTCGGCACGGGCTATTTCCTCTACCCCCTGGCCCGTGACGTTGACCAGCTGGTGATGTTTCGCATGTTCCTGGCGCTGGGCCTGGCCTGCAACACGGCCATGCTGCCGTCGGTGGCCAACGATTACCCCGTGGAGGAGTCGCGGGGCAAGATGCTGGCCGTGTGCTTCATGCTCAACGGGCTCGGGCTCGTTCTGGTCCTGACGCCATTGCGCCTGCTGCTCGGATTTTTCGATGACCTCACCGGGGGTGACGCCGGGCTCACGGCCCGTTACTGGCTGTGGACGGCTGCCGGCATCTGCCTGCTGGTTTCAACCGTGCTGCTGATCGGCCTCAAGTCCGGCGCGCCGGGGCAATTGAAGGAGCGGGAGCCGATGCTGGCGACGCTCCGAATCGGCGTCCGGGCCGGGAAAAATGTCCGGGTGGCGCTGGCTTACGCCTCGGCTGTAGTCGCCCGCGGCGACATGGCCGTGCTCAGCACCTTCTTCGTCCTGTGGCTGACCCAGCAGGGTATTGCCGCGGGCATGAGCACCTCCGAGGCGAGCACGGTGGCCCTGAAGTTCTACATCCTCATCCAGGTCTTCGCCCTGTGCTGGTTGCCGGTGCTGGGGTACGTGCTCGATCGCATCGATCGGGTGGCGGGGCTCGCCCTGGCGATGGTTCTCGGCGCCAGCGGGTATTTCTCGCTGTTTTTCCTCGACGATCCCCTCGGTGTGCAGATGTACCTGGCCGCCGTGCTGGTGGGCATGGGCGAGATATCCGCCAACCTCGCGTCCCTGACTCTGATCGGCTCGGAAGCACCGGTGAAAGGCCGTGGCGCCGTGATCGGCCTGTTCAGCCTGTGCGGGGCCATTGGCATCCTGCTGGTCGCCAAGGTGGGTGGCACGCTGTCCGGAATCTTCGGTCCCGTGGCGCCCTTCGTGCTCGTCGCTTCAGCCAACGTCACGGTACTTGTGCTGGCGGTGCTGGTGCTGGTGTTTGCGCGGCCGCCCGTTCAGGCGAACGGGATTTCAGGATAGACTCCACCGCGCATGTACAGCCTTTACATCGCCAACAAGAATTACTCCTCCTGGTCGCTCCGTCCCTGGGTGCTGATGAAGTCCCTCGACATTCCCTTCGAGGAACACCTGGTCGTTTTCAAGGAGGGCTCCAATCACGAGGCCTTTCGCAAGTTTTCCCCGGTCGGGCTCGTGCCCTGCCTGCACGACGATTCCACCGTGGTCTGGGACTCACTCGGCATCACGGAGTACCTGGCGGAGCGGCACCCCGGCGTGTGGCCCGAGCGCGGTGACGCCCGGACCTTCGCGCGCTGTGCGGCGGCGGAAATGCACTCCGGGTTTGGCGCGCTCCGTGCGACCTGCACGATGAACTGCGGATTGCGGATTCGATTGCGGGAGATCACGCCGGCACTGCAGGGGAACCTCGACCGGATCAGCGAGCTCTGGAACGACGGCCTTCGCAGGTTCGGCGGCCCGTTTCTCGCCGGCACGGAGTTCACGGCCGTGGACGCCTTCTTCGCGCCGGTTGCCTTCCGCATCCAGACCTACGATCTCAAGCTCGGTTCCGAGGCCAATGCTTATGCCTCGCGCATCCTGAAGCTGCCGGCAATGATCGAGTGGTACGGCGCCGCGCTGAAAGAGACCTGGCGCGAACAGGCTCACGAAGCGGAAGCCCGGGATGTCGGGATCATCCTTGAGGACCTTCGGGCGACCGCCTGATACTGCCGGGACTCGTCGATCGTGAAGATTGCTGTTACGGCCGCATCGGGCAGACTGGGTCACGCGCTCCTGCGTCTCCTGCCCGGGCACGCGGGGGTAACCGATGTCGTTGCCGTTGCCCGCGATCCGGCTCGTGTGCAGGCGGCCGCAATCGAAACGCGCCCCGGCGACTACCAGTCCCTCGAAAGCATGCGTGCCGCACTTCATGGCATCGACACCGTCGTGATGATCTCGGCGCCGGTTGCAGCAGGCGGTGAGCGAGTTGGCTTGCACCGGAACGTTATAGGCGCGGCCCGGCAGGCGGGTGTGCAGCGCATCCTGTTCACGAGCGTGATCGGCAACGGGCGGGAGATGGACACGATGTTTGGCCCCGCCCAGCAGGTCAACCGCCAGACGGAGGCGGACCTGCAGGGTTCCGGACTCGGGTGGCTGATCGGACGGAACGGCCTGTACCTGGAGCTGGACCTGATCCAGATGCGCAAGGCCGGCGAGACCGGCGTGTACAGCAATCCGGCCGGCGAGGGCCGTTGTCCCTACATCTCGATCGACGAGATCGCTTACGCCTATGCTCGCCTGGCGACTGACGGGCGCCAGGCGGGACAAAGCTACAACATCTGCGGTGAAGCCCTGACGCAGGCGGAGTTGTTGCGTCTGGCGTGCGAGGTCTTCCGGTTCAGCGCGCGCTACGAGCCCATGAGCGACGATGAGTGCGTCGCGAAATTCCAGGCGCTCATGCCGGAGCGGGGCGAAGCAGTTGCCCGCATGCTCACCGGCTGCTTCCAGAGCATTCGTGCCGGCGCCTTCGACGTGCCGTCGCACTTCCGGGAGGCGACGGGCCGGCCCGCGAAGAGCGTGCGGGAGATGATGCTGGAGATCCGCTCAGCGACCTGACGCGCCAATCGCGGCGTCCAGCGCCGTGCGCCACTGCTGGTAGCGCGTCTGCAAACAGGCATCTGACACCGGGGTTTGCCGGGTCGCGTCCGCCACCGGCCAGCGCGCGGCCGCACCGGCAGCCACGAGTCTTGCCAGGCCTCGCGCCGTGGCCTCCGGGTCGTCGGCCCGGTCGACCGGGAGATGGCTCAGCGAGCCCAGGCACCGGCAGAGGTAGTCGTTGGCCGACAGCCCGCCGGTCACGAGCAGCCGGGTTAGCGGCGGCCCCTGCGCCTTGAGTTCCGAAAGATTCGCCTGCAACAGGAAGGCGATGCTTTCCAGCACGGCCAGAACGCGCGCACCGGCGCTGCTATCGCCAATGAAACGGGATTCGAGTTCGCTCACCCAGAAGGGTGCGCCGAGGCCCGATACGCCGTTGATGAACAGCGGCGGTGTTTCGCCAGCCGCGCGCGCCCGGTCTGCCGCGACCAGCAGTTCATCGAGTGGCGTGTCGTCGCGCGCGGCCAGCCAGTCGAGGGCGCTCGCCGCACCGTTCACGGTGCCCTCCAGCAGGTAGTCGACCCGCGCCGCGTCGGACCACACCACGCTGACCAGCAGGCGGGGTGCATCGGGAAGGTTTCCGGGTACTGCCCGCTGGGCAAAGGCGCCCGTGCCCAGGTTCAGGTAGGCGGTCCCGGGGTCCAGGGGCCCGAACGCGAACGGGACGGCGGACTGATCGCCGGTCACCACGGTCAGTGGCGCGGGCCCGCAAGGCGTACTGAGATCGCCGTACGCGTAGCGGCTGGTGACCGCGCGGGGCAGCACGGCCGCGTCGATGCCGAACAGGGCCAGGAGTTCGGGCGACCAGTCGCGCGTTGCGAGCGCCCAGAGTTGCGTGCGCGAAGCGTTGGCGGGATCGGCGAGTAGTGGCCGGCCGGCGACCAGGCGGCAGACGAGAAAGCTGGCCAGCGGCCCCATGACCAGCTCGCCGTTTGCCGCCGCGGTCTGCACGGCAGGCAGGTGATCGAGGCACCAGCGCATCTTGCTGGCACCGTAATGCGGTGTCAGCACCAGCCCTGTTCGCGCCCGGATGTCAGCTGCGCGGGGCGTGAGCCGTTCCAGCCACGTCGCGTTGCGACGGTCCTGCCACGAGATCACCGGGGAAAGCGCTGCCCCCGTGTGCCGGTGCCAGCACACCATGCTCGAACGCTGGGTGGCGAGGCCGGCGGCCCGGACGCGGCTCCCGGCTGGCAGAGCCTCGCAGGCGGTGGCGATCGCCTGTTGCAGGGAATTCACCAGTTCTTCCGGATCGTGCTCGACATGGCCGTCCGCATTGCGCTGCGTGGCGATCGGCACTGATGCGGTTGTGCTCAGCGCACCGTCGGCAGCGAAGAGGAGGGCGCGGCTCGCGTGGCCGCCCTGGTCGAGGGCCAGGTAGTGGTCGTGCATTTCAGGGGTCACGCCGTCCGGCGCTCCTGCTTCACGGGAGTCTTGTGCGGGTACTCGCACAGCTTTTCGATGGGGCAGCGCGGGCAATCCGGTTGCCGCGCCTTGCAGACGTAGCGACCGTGCAGGATCAGCCAGTGGTGGGCGTCGCGGCGGAAGCGGGCGGGTGTCGTCGCAACCAGGCCGTCCTCGACGGCACGGGGCGTTTTCCCCGGCGCCAGGCCGGTTCGGTTCGCCACCCGGAAGATGTGGGTGTCCACGGCGATGGTCGATTCACCAAAGGCGGTGTTGAGTACCACGTTGGCCGTCTTGCGGCCGACGCCGGGCAGGGCCTCCAGTGCTGACCGCTCGCGCGGTACCTCGCCGCCGTGCTGGTCAAGCAGCGCCTTGCAGGTGAGCAGGATGTTCTTTGCCTTGCTGTTGTAAAGACCGATGGTCCGGATGTGCTGTTTCAGGCCGGCTTCACCCAGCACCAGGATGGCGGCGGGGGTGTTCGCCACCTTGAACAGTCCAGCGGTTGCCTTGTTCACGCTGACGTCGGTGGCCTGCGCCGAGAGAATCACCGAGATCAGCAATTCGAAGGGCGACCGGTAGACCAGTTCGGTGGTCGGCCGCGGATTGGCCTTCTGCAGGCGCCGGAACAGCGCCGAGCGTTGCCGCGGAGTCATGCAGCGGCGCGACGGCGAAACCAGAGCTGACGCAGCGCCACCAGTCCGGCCAGCAGAAACAGCGCGCCGGCAGGCAGACCGGCGACCTTAAGGCCGGGCGCCAGCAGCTCCCGGAGCGCGCCAAGCCCTGCCAGCAGCAGGGTGAAGCCGAGACCGTAGCCGAGGCCGTCGAGGAAGGCGTGCCACACGCCGTTACTGGCGGCAAAGGATTCGGCCCGCGCCAGAATCAGGCAGTTGGTGACGATCAGCGGGACGAACAGGCCGACCTCCCCGTGCAGGTCGAACCAGTAGGCCTGGAACAGCAGGTCCACGGCGGTGACCAGTCCGGCAATCAGCAGCAGAAAGGCGGGGAGCCGGATTCGCGGGTGCAGCCGGCGGCCCAGAACCGAGACCAGCACGTTGCTGGCCGTGATCACTGCCAGCGACGCGACACCGAGCGCGACGCCGGCGGCAAGGCTGCGACTGACCGCCAGCAGCGGGCAGAGGCCGATCAGGGCGGCGAGCCCCGGCGTCTGCCACCAGAGACCCTCCGAAAGAATCCGACCGGCGGAGTTAGTGCCTGCGGTCGCTGCGTTCATGGCGGGTTGTCCATGGCGTTTCGGGCCTCGTCGGTGAGCGGGGCGAAAATTTCATCACGATGGGCGGCAAAGTATTGCACGGCGCGACGCACGCCACCGACCACCGACCGGCTGCTCACGGTGGCGCCGGCGATCGCATCGAACTCGCCGCTGTCCGCGCGGACATTCCAGAGGAGTTCGGGCGGATCGCCGAGCGAGCGGCCGTTGAATACCTGAAGCCAGCTCGACTTTTTAGACTCTATGGCATCGCCGATTCCCGGTGTTTCGGTGTGCGCGGCCACCCGGACGCCAAGCACCCGGCCATCGGCGGCGATGCCGACCAGCAGCCGGATCGGCCCCACAAAGCCGCCAGGCGCGACGATGGTGAGCGCCGCGCCCACCGGCGCCCCGTTCCACCGGGCGCGGTACACCGGCAGCAGCTGGCCGCTGCCGGTGTCGAGCAGGACCCGGTCGCGGTGGGGCTGGTTGTCGTAGAGGTCTGCGGGCAGCACGGCGGAGATCTCGGCCAGCGTGCGGCGGGACTCGTTGTCGGCAATTCGCTGGCGCGTGTATTGCCAGGCACCGCCAACCAGGAGCGCGACGGTGAGCGCGATGGCGGCAAGCCCCGCGAAGTTGCTGACCAGGTTGCTGACCAGGCCGCGGGCGCCGACCGGTTCGTGCCGGGTCAGCGGCTGTTCCCCGCGACCGTTCATGCCGGACGCCCGTACACGCGCGGCCGTGTGTAGCGCTCGATGAGTGGTACCGCGAGATTCATCAGCAGCACGGCAAAGGCCACGCCATCCGGGTAGCTGCCAAAGGCGCGGATGAGCCAGGTCAGCACGCCAATGCCGGCACCGTAGATCAGTCGGCCGCGGGCCGTCGTGGGCGAGGAGACCGGGTCGGTCGCAATGAAGAAAGCGCCCAGCATCGCGCCACCACTGAAGAGGTGGAAACCGGGCGACGGGTGGGTGTTCGGGTCCAGCAGCCACGCGAGCGATGCCATGCCGAGCAGGCCGGTCAGTACGGCTGCAGGGGTGTGCCAGCGGATGACTCCGCGCAGCAGCAGCCCGAAGCCGCCAATCGCGATGAAGTTGCTGATCCACTCCCAGCCGGCACCGCCGAAATCGCCGAACACGGGGTTCACGCGAATCTCGTCCATGGTGCGCATGAGGCCGAGACCCTCCTTGGTGCTGTCGAGGGTCGTGGCCCGGGCAATTGCGTCCACCGTCAGGCCGTCCGGCAGGCCGCCTGTCAGGCAGTACTGAATGGCTGCAGCGAAGTCGGGGCGCACGTAATCCAGATCGCCAATATCCGGCGCGGGCCAGACCGTCATCAGGTCGGGGAACGACACCAGCACCAGCACGTAACCCGCCATCGCCGGGTTGAACAGGTTATAGCCGAGGCCACCGTAGGCGTGTTTTGCGACAGCGATGGCAAAGACGATGCCGATGGTGGTGACCCACCAGGGGCACAACGGCGGCAGGCAGAAGGCGAAAAGCACAGCGGTGACCAGCGCACTGCCGTCGGCGAGAAACGGTGCCTGCGGTTTGCCGGCAAGGCGCAGGCACGCTGCCTCCGTGAGCACGGCGACGACCAGCGCCACCGTGATGTTCAGCAGGATGCCCGGGCCGTAGAACCAGACGTGGGCCAGCAGGGCCGGCACGAGCGCGGACAACACCGTGCGCATCATGCCGCCCACCGTTGCCGGCGAACGCCACTGCGGCGGTGGGGAGGTGTCGAAATGCATCAGCCGGCCACGTCCGGTGGTGATTGCCGGCCGGTCAGGTGCACCGTGGCTTTGCCGTCGATGAAGTGCTTCGTCAGGGGAATGTGGCTCGGGCAGACGTAGTCACAGCCCCCGCACTCGATGCACTCGGTCACACCCAGGGCCAGCAGTTCTGTTGCATTGCTGTTGATTGCTGCCATCAGCAGTTCCTGCGGCTGCAGGCCGGCAGGGCAGGCCTCGATGCAGTCACCGCAACGAATGCACGGCATCTCGCGCTCGTCGCCACCAAACTCGTCAGCGGTCGCGGCAATGAGGCAGTTGGTGGCACTCGTGATGGGTAACTCGTCACTGGCCAGCGCCACGCCCATCATGGGTCCGCCCATGATCAGCCGGCGCGGCTCGTTCTGGTAGCCGCCGGCGAGGGCGATGAGGTCGGCCACGCGCGTGCCGATTCGCGCCTCGATATTCCGGGGCTCGCGGACGCCGCCGCCGCTGATGGTGACGATGCGGGACATCAGGGGCTGGCCGCGCTCGAAAAAGTCGGCCACTGCGGCGGCCGTGGCTACGTTCTGGCACAGCACGCCGATATCGCCCGGGAGGCCGCCCGCCGGGACCTCGCGGCCCAGGACCAGTTCGATCAGCTGGCGCTCGCCGCCGGCCGGGTATTTCGCCGTCACCACCGACAGCACGACGCGGGGATCCGCCGCGGCCTGCAGCGCGTGGTACAGCGCGTTGCGGGCTTCGGGCATGTCGGTCTTTACGGCAATGACGCAACGCTGGGCGCCGAGTGCGGCCAGCAACAGCTGGCCACCCGCCACGACGCGGTCCGCGCGTTCGCGAAGCAGCAGGTCGTCGCAGCTGATGTAGGGCTCGCACTCGGCCCCGTTCAGCAGCACGACCGGTGCCGCACGCGCCGCAGCCAGCTTGCGGCCTGTCGGATACAGCGCCCCGCCGAGGCCGATCAGGCCGGCAGCCGAAATTCGTTCCCGGAGTTCCTGCGGCGTGCGGTGTACGGCGTCCGGATCCGCCGCGTAGCCCGGCCAACGCTCATCCCCGCCCGTGGACCGGATCACGACGCAGGGTACGGCGTCCTGCACCCCGGCGACGAGACGTCGCTCCACGTGCGTGACCTGGCCAGCGATGGAGGCGTGCACGCGCGGTCCGCCGGTTTCGACGGGCTCGCCGATCGGCTCGCCGCACAACACGTGCTGGCCAATGGCGACGACGCTGCGCACTGGTTCTCCCGGGCACTGCGCAAGCGAGATGCACACGGTGTCCGGTGGTGGGGCGACGAGCAGGGGCACGCGCGTCGAGCGGGCCTTGCGGCGCGGGGTGCGGACACCCCAGGCCGGCCGGCGGGGCTGCGCGTCGTAGGCGATCGGGTCGGTCACGGGGTGAGCCGTCCGATGCCCCAGGGAAGCTCGAGAGAGCTGGTCCGGGTCATTGTCGTTCCCTGAATTTTAGTGGCTTACCGCCGGAGACAGTATCGGTCAAACTGCTCGACCTGTGCAGAGGTTCCATGGCAGGGACGTCTGACCAGCCCGCCCAGTGCTCTGCAAAGTCAGGGCGTGCTGAACCAGCCTCAGCGCGGCAGGCAATGGGTCATGGGAAACGCCCAACCACCGCTCCTGCTAGAATCCCCGCGCCACCGCCGTGACACACGGCAACACGCAGGTGACCGATCATCGAATCCGCCGGGCTGATTTCCACCCAGCAGAAGCGCGCACTGATCCGCGAGTTCGCGGGCGGCGTCGATGCAATGGGCGCGCTGCAATCGTTGACTACGCTGCTGCCGCTGGCGTTGCTGTGGGCCGCCGCGATCCGGGCTGCCCCCTATTCACTGTGGCTGACGGCCCTCGCAACAGTCGGCATCACGCTATTCCTGGTCCGCGTCTTCGCCTTGATGCACGACTGCGGCCATGGATCGCTGTTTCGCAGCCCCCGGGCCAATCAGGTCATGGGCTTCGTGTTCGGCGTGATTTCGGGCATGCCGCAGTACGTCTGGTCCCAGCACCACAGCTTCCACCATCGCAACAACGGCAACTGGGAGCGCTATCGCGGCCCGCTTGGCACGCTGTCTGTGGATGAATACGTTGCACTCAGTCCGGCGCAGCGCCGCCGCTTCTGGCAGGTGCGCCACCCGGCATTCGCTCCGCTCGGCGGCTTCATCTACCTGGTCTTCAATCCCCGGTTCAACTGGCTGAAGGGCAACCTGGCCCTGCTGTGGCACCTGCTGCACGGCCAGTCCGCGACCACGTTCCAGTGCAGCTACTGGAAGACGTGGCAAGAGTACCGGCACATGACGATGAACAATCTGGTGCTGCTCAGTGGGCTCACCGCGATGTGCATGGCAGCGGGGGCTGCGCTGGTCCTCACCATCTTTACGGTGAGCCTGTCGGTGGCTGGCGGCGTCGGCATCATGCTGTTTACCGTGCAGCACAACTTCGAGAACTCCTATGCCGCCGACACCGCCAACTGGGACCTGGACATGGGCACGATGACCGGCACCAGCTTCCTGGTGCTACCGGGGTGGATGAACTGGTTTACCGCGGACATCGGCTTTCACCACGTGCATCACCTGTCTTCGGCGATACCGAACTACCGCCTCGTCGCCTGCCACCGCGAGAACCTGCGGCTGTTCGACACCATTCCGCGCATCCGTCTCGCGCAGGTGCCGGCCGCCCTGAAGTGCCTGCTGTGGGATCGCAAATCCGAGCGCATCATCCCGCTCCGCAGGGCCATCCTGACCGACCGCTGACCACAGGGCACCCGCCGCCGGACCTAGGCCGCGGACAACGACGCGATGTCCTTTTTTACGAAATCAACAGGGTTTAGCTGATGCGCAGAATGCTTCTCGCCACATTGCTGCTTCAAACGGCGCCGGCGTTCCCGGACGACGGGCTGGGGAACGCCTACTTCCTCTGCGACATCTTTGCGAAGACCGGGGTGTCAACCGAGTGCAAGGCGTCAAACGTGACGTCCACCGTTGACGTGATCATCAAGACTGACGCCGCGGAAGCTGGCAAGGTGTGCTCGGTCATCGCGAACAACATGGCGCAGAAAGGCCGTTCGTTTGGCGGCCAGTGGCAGCTACGGATCTTCGCTCCGGACAAGGCTGACGAACCCCTCGCAGCGTGTGCACTGAGGTGAACCGGACGCCGCTGCGAGAGTTGCCGGCATGGTGTTGTCACCCGAACGGGTGAGGCTGGCTGATCAGCCTCATGCTCCGGTACCGTCTTGAGTTGCTCTAGGCCGCCGCGATTGTTTCCACCTTGGACGACCGCGCGACGCTGGAACGCCTGTGCCGGTAGACGATGTGACATAAAGGCTCCATGGTCGGCGCCAGCACGCCAGGCCCGAGGTGCGAAGGGCAGGCATTCCTCCATGAAATGCCCGCAATCTCGCACAGCAGGTCAGGCTGGGTCATGTGTAGAATCCCGCTGAACGCTGCTCAGATCGAGCAGGAGGTCCTGATGAAATACCGAATCGCGCTGTACAAGTCCGAGGAAGGGTACGCGGTACACGTTCCGGGATTACCCGGGTGCTGGTCCCAGGGAGTCAACGAACAGGAAGCCCTGGAGAACATCAAGGACGCAATCCGCGGTTATCTGGCCGCCGTCGACGACCAGCTCCGGGGCGAAGATGTCCGCGAAATAGAGGTAGCGGTGTAGCCTTGTCGAAAATTCCCGGCGTCAATCATCTGGATGCCGTCCGCGCGTTGCAGAAAGCCGGTTTCATCATCGTCCGCCAAGGCGGTCACATCATTATGAGTGACGGCGCACGGATCGTCAGCATCCCGCGAAACAATCCTGTCAATGCCTACACCCTTGGCGGCATCGTGCGTGATGCGGGATTGACAGTGGACGCCTTCCGGTCGCTACTCTGACGCCAAGTGTGGCTGGCTCAGTTCACGCCGGGCCATCCTGCACCGATCACGAGGTGCACGGCGAGAATCTGCACGGTAGCGTGGTCTACGTTCTGCGCATTTTTAACACCCGGGAGCAGCGCTAGCTTCCCAGGCCCGAAAATCCCAGGACCGCGAGTGACATCATCCCGACGGTGACGAGCGCGATAGCCGGCCCGCGCAACGGCAGCGGAACGGGGGACTGCAGAAGTCGAGGGCGCAGGCTGGCGAAGAGCGCCACCACCACCGTGAAGCCGAGTCCAGCGCCGAGACCGAGTGCAACGGCGCCGCCGAGGGTCTCGGCCGTCCCGGTCGTCAGCAACGCGACGCCCAGCACGGCGCAGTTCATCGTGATCAGCGGCGGGTACTGGCCGGCTGACGGCAACTGACGCGTACCGCGACGCTTAAGAAGCACATTCACTGCCTGTACTGACAGCGCGGCGAGTGTGAGCAGGGCGATGATTCGCAGGTACGGCAGGCCGAAAGGTACGAGCAACCACTGGTTCAGCAGATAGCTCAGGCCGGCCGTCAGGGTCAGGGCGCCCGTCGTGGCGAGCCCTGTGGCGAGGGCCTCGTCGATGCGCGCGGTCGTTCCCACCACCGGGCACAGCCCGAGCAGGCGCTCCAGCACGATGTTGTTGACGGTGGCGGCAGCGAGCGCGATGAGCAGGAAGTCGCTCATCAGGTTACGCGCAGACCAGCCGGGGCGCCGGCGCCGGCATCGGGGCCAACCAGGAAGAGTCCCGAGTCGCCTCCTGCGGCCAGCACCATGCCTTCGGAAATCCCAAAGCGCATTTTCCGCGGCTTGAGATTGGCAACCAGGATGACCTGGCGGCCCACCAGGTCAGCGGGCGCGTAGGCGGACTTGATGCCCGACAGGACAGTGCGTTGCTCCGTGCCGATGTCGAGGATCAGGCGCACCAGTTTGTCGGCGCCGTCCACCGCCTCGGCCCGCAGGACGGTCGCGATGCGCAGGTCCACTTTCTGGAAGTCTGCCAGCTCGATTTCCGGGACGACCGATGGCGGAGTCGCTGGCTCTGCAGCGGCCGGTGCCGGGGACTTGGCCGAGGACTGGGCCGAGGACTGGGCTGGAGACTTGGGTGCGGGGATTTCCATGGAAGCTTCCACCATACGGGAGACGGCGTCCGGGTCAACCCGGACGAGCAGGGGTTCGTAAGTTGCAATCCGCGAGCCGAGCAGGGGTGTGGCGCGTTCCGCCCAGCTGATGGGAGCCTGCAGAAAGGTGGCGGCCTGGCCCGCGACTCGCGGGAGCACGGGTGCCAGGTAGGTCATCAGCACGCGAAACAGGTTGAGGCCCTGGGTGCACACGGCCTGGACGCGCGGCAGGGTCGCCGGGTCCTTCGCCAGTACCCAGGGTTTGTGCTCGTCGATGTAGCGATTGGCGAGGTCGGCGAGTTGCATGGTTTCGCGCATTGCCCGACCGTACTCGCGCTGGTCGAACGCCACGCCGATGCTGTCGCCGGCGGCTGCAAAGTCCTGGTAGAGCGCCGGGTTATCCAGCGTGTCGGCCAGACGGCCATCGAAACGCTGGGTGATAAAGCCGGCGCAACGGCTGGCAAGGTTCACGACCTTCCCGACGAGGTCCGCATTCACCCGGGCGACAAAGTCGTCCAGGTTCAGGTCGATGTCGTCGAGGCCAGAGCCCAGCTTGAACGCGTAGTAGTACCGCAGGTACTCCGGGTCCAGGTGCTGCAGATAGGTGTTCGCGGCGATGAAGGTGCCGCGCGACTTGGACATCTTCTGGCCGTTGACCGTGAGGAAGCCGTGCACGTGCACCGCCGTCGGCAGGCGGTAGCCGGCGCCGTCGAGCAGGGCGGGCCAGAACAGCGTGTGGAAGTACAGGATGTCCTTGCCAATGAAGTGGTGCAGTTCGGTGGTGCTGTCCGGGGCCCACGCGGCGGCAAACTCGCTTTCCGGTTTACCCGTTCGCGCCAGCCAGTGCCGGTGGCTGGCCATGTAGCCGACGGGGGCATCGACCCAGACATAGAAGTACTTGTCGTCCGTACCCGGGATGCGGAAGCCGAAGTACGGTGCATCCCTGGAGATGTCCCAGTCGCGCAGGCCGACAGCGAACCACTCCTTAAGTTTGCGGGCAACGCTTTCCTGCACGTGCCCGCCGGCATGCCAGCGCTTCAGGCGCTCGCCGAACGCGCCAAGCCGGAAGAAGTAATGGACCGAGTCCTTCTCGATCGGTGTGGAGCCGGAGACCACCGAGCGCGCGTTCTTGAGTTCTGTGGGCGAGTAGGTGGCGCCGCAGCTTTCACAGCTGTCGCCGTACTGGTCCGGAGCGCTGCACACCGGGCAGTCGCCCCGGATGAAGCGGTCCGGCAGGAACATCCCGGCTTCCGGGTCGTAGGCCTGCTGGATGACGCGCTGGGTAATCAATCCCTTGCCGTCGAGCCGGGCGTAGAAGTCCTCCACCAGGATGCGGTTTTCTTCGGAATGCGTGGTGTGAAAGTTGTCGAAGGCCACGCGGAACCCGGTGAAGGCCTGCTGGTGCTCGGCGCGGAAGCGTTCGACCAGCGCCTCCGGCGTGATCCCGGCATCGCGGGCCTTCAGCATGATCGGCGTGCCGTGCGCGTCGCTGGCGCAGAGGTAGGTGACGTCGTGCCCGGCGAGGCGCTGGTAGCGCACCCAGATGTCAGTCTGGACGTACTCCACCAGATGGCCGATGTGGATCGGACCGTTGGCGTAGGGCAGCGCACTGGTAACGAGGATTTTTCGGGGCGTGGCAGGCACGCCGCATTATAAGGGTGCCGCGTTCAGGCTGTCAGGCGAGTTCCTTCACGTCCTCGAACTTGCGTTTCTCCAGCGCCGACTCATACGCGGTCTTGCCGGTGATCCGGCCCTGATCCAGGAGGTCCTTCAACGCGGAGTCCATCGTGCGCATGCCGATGCGCGCACCGCCCTGGATCGCCGTTTCCAGTTGCTCGAGCTTGCCCTGGCGGATCAGGTTGGAGACGGCGGGGGTATTCACCATGATTTCCAGGGCCGCCACCAGGCCCGGTTCTCCCTTGCGCGCCACCAGCTGCTGGGAAATCACGCCCCGCAGTGAGGTCGACAGCATCGTGCGGACGTGTGACTGCTTGTCCGTCGGGAAGGCATTCACGATCCGGTCGACGGTCTGGCCGGCGCCATTCGTATGCAGGGTACCCATGACCAGAATGCCCATCTCGGCCGCCGTGACGGCGATGCTCACCGTTTCCAGATCGCGCATTTCGCCAACCAGGATCACGTCCGGATCCTCGCGCAGTGCCGAGCGCAGTGCCGCCGAGAAGCTCGGGCTGTGGACCCCGATCTCGCGCTGGCTGATCAGGCACTTTTTTCGGGTGTGGACGAACTCGATCGGGTCCTCGATCGTCAGGATATGCCCGTTAATCTTCTGGTTGATCTCGTCGATCATCGCGGCGAGGGTCGTGGACTTGCCCGAGCCCGTCTTGCCGGTGACCAGAATCATTCCCTGGGGCTGCTTGCACAGTTGCGCCACCACCGGCGGCATCCGGAGTTCTTCGAGCGTCTTGGCCTTGGACGGAATGGCCCGGAGTACCGCCCCCGTTCCGGCGACGTGTCGGAATGCGTTGACGCGAAAGCGGGCCAGATCCTGCAGTGAATAGGCAAAATCCGTTGAGTCCCGGCGCTGGAAGTCCTCGCGGGACTTTGCGGACATGATTTCCAGTATCGCCGCCTCGACCTTGCCTGCCGTCAGGGTTTCTGGCGCCAGAATCTGCAGCTCGCCGTAAATGCGGGCCCTTGGCGGCTCACCAGCGATGAAGTGCAGGTCCGAGCCGCTGCGGACGACGACCTGTTTCAGGTACTCATCGATGACGCTCACAGACCGCCGACCTCGAACTTCGGCAGGATCGAGGTGTCGGTGACGAAGCGCTGGAACATGGACTTGTCGTTGGCAAAACGGAAGGCATCGTCGGGATCAATCAACTTCTTCTGGATGGCATCCATCAGGGCCTGGTCCATCATCTGCATGCCGAGATCCTTGCCCGTCTGCAACTGGGCGGGAATCTGGTGCGTCTGGTCCGTCATGATCAGTTTGGCGATGGCCCGGGTCATCAGCATGATCTCGACGATTGCCCGGCGCCCGCGACCATCGGGCGTACGCACGAGGGTCTGGGTAATCACGGCATTGAGGCTCTGGGCCAGGAAGCTCTTGGTCTGCTCGCGCATGTCGCCGGGCAGGGCGTCGATCACCCGGTCGATGGTCTTCACGGCGCCTGTGGTGTGCAGCGTGCCGAGCACGAGGTGGCCGGTCTCGGCGGCCGTCATGGCCATCTGGATGGTCTCTGCGTCACGCAATTCCCCGACCAGAATTACATCAGGATCCTCGCGCAAGGCGGCCCGGATGCCATCGGCAAACGTGGGCAGGTGCGTGCCCAGCTCCCGCTGGATGATCTGGGACTGCTTGCTCCGGTGCAGGAACTCGATGGGGTCTTCCAGGCTGATGATGTTGCAGTTCCGGGTACTGTTCAGGTGGTCAATCATTGCCGCCAGTGTCGTGGACTTGCCGGTCCCGGTTGAGCCGGTTACCAGAATCATGCCCTGGTGGTAATCGCACAGGGTGTGCACGATGGGTGGCAAGTCGATGCTTTCCAGGGTCGGGACGCTGCCAGGGATGGAGCGGAACGTGGCACCAACCCCGGTTTCCTTGCGGAAGACATTGACGCGGAAACGGCCGCCGTCTTCGGACACGTAGGCGAAGTCGAGGTCGTGGTGTTCCTCGAAGCGCTTTTTCTGGGTGCCCGACAGGATCTCGCCGACGTAGCTGTCGAGTTCGGTATCACCGAGGTCGCGGAACTTGATTGGCAGGAGTTCGCCGTGCATGCGCAGCATCGGCGGCACGCCGACGGCCAGGTGAATATCGGAACAACCCTGTGCGAGGCCGAGCTTCAGGAAGGCGTCGATGCGAGCCATGGGGAGGTGGAAGCAGGGCTCAGGCGGCCCGCTCCAGAGCCTCCCGCAACTCATCCATCGTGCCGAAGCGTTTCATCTTGTCTACTTCCATGGCCTTGCGAACGACGGCTGCCAGTGCCGGCGGGATTTCCGGGTTCAGTTCCTCACAGAACTTTGCCTTGCCCTGCACGTGCTGGTACATGACGGACATATGGTCGCCTTTGGTATACGGTGGCGTGCCCGTGAGCATCTCATAAACGATGACTCCGACGCTGTAGATATCGGCGCGCAGGTCCACCTTCTTGCCCAGGATCTGCTCGGGCGCCATGTACTTGGGTGAGCCGATGACGTAACCCGTCTTGGTCAGCTGCGTGTCGCCGGAGCTGGCCGCCGCGGCCACGCCGAAATCCACGATCTTCAGCAGCCCCTCGCTATTGATCAGGATATTTGCGGGCTTGAGATCCCGGTGAATGATGCCCACCTGGTGCGCCACGGCCATGCCATTGGCGATGTCCCGGGCCCAGCTATTCGTCTTGTCGAAGGGCAGTGGCTTGTGGGCCGACATCTCGGCACCGAGCGTGTGCGACGGAAAGTACTCCATGGAAATCGCGTAGTTGCCGCCCAGGCTGACGAAATCGAAGATCCGGATGACGTTGCGGTGGGTAATCTTGCGGGAGTACCGCAGCTCATGCACAAAGCGCTGCATCATTTCTTCATCAGAACTGACGTTCGGATTCAGGAACTTGAGGATGAGCCTCTCATCGACGATCTCGTCCTCGACGAGCACGACAGTCCCGAACGCGCCCTTGCCAATCTTCTCGATGTACCGGTAGCGGCCTTCGATCAGGTCGCCGGTCTTCAGTGTGCTGACATCAAGCTTGATGGTCTTGTCCATCGACTTGACCATCTCTGCGACCTGGGCGTTGTCCACCAGCAGGGTCTTGGCCCCCCCGGCGGTTGCCTCGCCACGCATATCCGGCGACGCGACGCTGGTTGCGGAAATGCTGTCGATCCGGGACATGGCTCTGGCTGCCACCTTGGCGATGGTGTCGTCTGCACCCGTGGCGAGCGCCTTCAGGCGGTCCTTCACCGTATCCGCCGAGTCGGAGCTGGCGAGCCGCCCGATCGCATTGACGGCCTCGATACGGATGTCCTTTTCGGGGCGGTCAAGCATCGGCAGGAGCTGCGGCAGCACTTGGGCGTTGCCGAGCTGGCCGAGAGCACGGAGGGCGGCCGGCACGGAGCGTGCGTCACCCGAGAGCATTCCGAGCAGGGCCGGGCCGGCCTTTTCACTGCGGATTTCTGCCAGGGCATCGGCAGCGCGCTCGCGAACCCACCAGTCACTGTCACGCGTCGCCGTGATCAGGTGATCTACGGCCCGCTCGTCCTTTGTCTGGTTGAGAATCTCGATCGCCGAACGGCGGATGTTGTCGTTCTTGTCCGCCACCAGGTGCAGGATGGCATCCATGACCTTCGGGCCGCCGATTTTTGCCAGCGCGTCGGAGGCGCGCGACCTGACCCACCAGTCGCCGTCCTCCAGTGCTGTGAGCAGGTACTTGATGGTATCCGGCTCGGCAATCTCGTTTAAGACTTCCACCGCCGAGCGACGTGCAAATTCCGACTCGTCCTTCAGGACGTCAAGCAGATGTTTCATCGTCTCCGGGTGCCGGATCTTGACCACCAGATCGACCGCACGGGCCTGGACCTCGAGCTCCGGGTCGGCGAGAAGCGAGCAGATAAGTCCGATATTGCGGTCGCCAGGCATGTTCGCCAGCACTTCGAGCACCGCCTTGCGAACCATCTTGTTCTTGTCCTTGAGCTGCTGCTCCAGGGCCCTTGCAACCTCCGGGAGATTGAAGCGGCCGAGGAGGTAAATAATGTTCAGCCGGACCGACGCGTCCTTGCCTTCGAGCCTGGCGATGAGATCCGGCACCAGTTCCGGCCCCGCGATGTCCCCGATAATCTTGAAAACGGCGGTCTTTTCGTTGGGTTGCAGGTCATAGGCCCGGCTGAGCAATTCACGGGAATTGAGGCGTTTGCGAACGATCCCGAGAATTTCTATGAGTGCCGGCTTGAAGACCTCGTCCTTGCCCAGGAGTTCCAGCAGCCGGTTGGTGTCGTAGGTGCCCGAAATCGCCAGGGCCTTGGTGACCGCCGCGACACACTGCTTGTTCGGGTGGCCGAGCCCGGTGGCGTAGTGCGGGAAGGACCCGTCGTCGAGCAGTGACGCCAGCAGCGTGATCAGGGCGCCGCTGTGGGTCTTGTCAGCCGTGGCGAATGCATCGATAACATTCGGGATGGCATCGGCGCCGATGCGATGCAGGCTCTCCAGGGCCTTTCGCGAGGCCGGGCTGCCGGGGTCCGGTTCGGACAACAGCTGGGTTAGGCAGCGTTCTGCCTTCAGTGTGCTGAAGAACTTCATACGCCCCGGAATCCGCTCCGTACCCAATCTCGTCCGTCGGCCCAACCCTGGCCCGCCGGTCTCATAAACGGCCCCACCCGATCATTCGGCGTCCGGAAAATTATGCCACACAGGATGGCGGCGCCCGGACCGGCCAACCGCTACAATGTGGCGCCTGACGTGCCACCTTACTGTTAATCCCATCACGAATTATGGCAACCGCATGACCAGGATCGCCGCCCATGCTGTGCAGCGCAATCTGACGTCGCTGCCAGACGTCCGGAACGTGATTGCCGTCGCATCCGGCAAAGGCGGCGTCGTCAGGGGCACGAAATGAGCATTCGACCGGATCGCTGGATCCGCCGCATGGCTGAGCAGCACGGCATGATCGAGCCGTTCGAGCCCGGCCAGGTCCGGGAGGTCAACGGGGCGCGGGTGATTTCGTTCGGCACGTCGAGCTACGGCTACGACGTGCGGTGCGCCCGGCAGTTCAAGGTATTCACGAATATCAATTCCACGATCGTTGATCCGAAAGCATTCGACCCGAACAGCTTCGTGGACATGGACACGGACGTCTGCATCATTCCCCCGAACTCGTTCGCGCTGGCATCCACCGTTGAATACTTCCGCATTCCGCGGAACGTGCTCACGGTGTGCCTCGGCAAGTCCACTTACGCGCGCTGCGGAATCATCGTCAATGTGACGCCGCTGGAGCCCGAGTGGGAGGGCCACGTCACGCTGGAGTTCTCGAACACCACGCCACTGCCGGCGCGAATCTATGCGAACGAGGGTGTCGCGCAGATGCTGTTCTTCGAGTCCGACGAGGTCTGCGCAACGTCCTACAAGGACCGGGGCGGGAAGTACCAGGGTCAGCGGGGCGTGACATTGCCGCGAGCCTGACGCGAACCAGACCCCGACCAGACCCCGACCAGACCCACCGGCTATTCGTCGACAACCACCGGGCGTTCAAGCCGCGTGCCGTCCAGCCACACGCCGCCGTCCTGAAGCCGCACGCGACCCGCGGCCAGCCAGGCAATCGCGCGCGGGTAAATCTGATGCTCACCGGCGCGCACCCGTTCCCGGAGCGACGACTCGGTGTCGCCGGGACGGATCGGCACACGGTACTGGAGGATGCCCGGGCCCGCGTCCAGCTCCGGAATCACAAAATGCACCGTGGCGCCGTGTTCACGGTCGCCCGCTTCCAGAGCTCGTTGATAGGTCTGCAGGCCCGGATACCTGGGCAGCAGGGACGGGTGCACGTTCAGCAGGCGCCCGCGGTACTGGTTGACCAGGCCGGCGTCGAGAATGCGCATGAAGCCGGCCAGTATCAGCAGGTCCGGCCTGAGATCGGTCAGTACGCCGGCGAGCCGTGCCGAGAAGGCAGGCCGGCTGCCGGCGGCGGGGTAGTCCACGGTGAGGGCCGGGACACCGGCCTCGGCGGCACGCTTCAGGGCTCGAATTCCGGTCCGGTCACTGATCACGCCGACGACGCTGATGCCGAGGACGCCCTGGCGGGCGTGGTCGAGAATCACCTGCAGGTTGCTGCCGTCGCCCGAAACCAGGACGACGGTGCGGGGTCCACTGCTCACCCGCGCATTTCTACCTGACCTGTGCCGGCAGTCACGTCGCCGATCACCGTGACGGTTTCGCCGGACTGCTCCAGCAGTTGCCTCGCCCGGTCCGCATCGGCGGGCCGGACGATGACAGTCATCCCGATGCCGCAATTGAAAGTCCGCAGCAGGTCATCCTCCGGCACGTTGCCCTCGGTCTGCAGCCAGTTGAAGACGGCCGGGCGCCGCCAGGCGGCCTTGTGCAGAACCGCGTTGACGGTCCGGGGCAGCACCCGGACGACGTTGCCGGGCAGGCCGCCGCCCGTGATGTGGGCGAGGCCCTGGATCGGGCAGGCGGCGATCAGGGCGAGCAACGACCGCACGTAGATGCGGGTGGGCGCCAGCAACGCGGCCCCGAGCGTGCCGCCGTCCCAGGAGGACTCGAGGGGCGTACGGCTGACGTCCAGGACGCGCCGGATCAGCGAGTAGCCGTTGGAGTGGGGTCCGGACGAAGCCAGGCCCAGGATGACGTCGCCCGGCTGGATGTTGGTGCCGTCGATGATCTGGTCCCTGTTCACGATGCCAACGCAGAAGCCGGCCAGATCGAAGTCCTTGCCGCCGTACATGCCGGGCAGTTCGGCAGTCTCGCCCCCGAGCAGGGCCGCGCCCGCCTGACGGCAGCCCTCTGCGATGCCGCGGATGACGGCCGCGGCGGTGGCTACGGACAGCTTGCCCGAGGCGTAGTAGTCGAGAAAAAACAGGGGTTCAGCGCCCTGCACGATCACGTCATTGGCGCACATGGCAACCAGATCGATGCCGATGGTGTCGTAGCGATCGAGTTCGATAGCCAGCTTAAGCTTGGTCCCGACACCATCGGTGCCGGCGACCAGTACGGGTCGGGGCCAACGGGCCAGATCGATCTCGAAGAGACCGCCGAAACCGCCGACGCCGCCGAGGACGCCGGGCCGGTTGGTGCTGCGCGCCAGGGGCTTGATGTGCTCAACGAGGTCGTCACCGGCGTCGATGTCGACACCGGCATCCTTGTAGGTCAGGGGCTGTTTAGACGTCATGTTCTCCGGGTCTGCGGTGAACGGGGGTGGCTATAATAAGGAAATGTTGCGCGTACAGTCCAAGGCGGTCCTGCTCTCCCTCGTGGCAGCGGCGGTTGTGCACGGTCCCGCGCGTGCCGAACTGGTTCCAGACCTGTACGTTGCCCGGGTTCCCGCCGCCGGCCTCAGCGGTACCGGGCTCGATGACGCCTTTGCCCTGGCGCTCGATGAGGTGCTGGTCAAGGTGACCGGTCAGCGCAATGTTTCCGCACGGCGGAGTGCCGTCGGGCCCGCGGGTCCCCTCGTGCGGCAGTATCAACCGGTGCCGGGCGGCGATCTCCGTGTCAGCTTCGATCCCGCGTCGTTGCGCCAGCGACTCGATGCCGCAAGCCTGCCGGTCTGGGCAGACAACAGGCCACGCACACTGGTAATCCTGCCGTCGGCCCCCCCGTTCAGTGACGGGGCCGACATGTCCCGTCCGCTGCTGCTCGCCACGGCGGCCGACCGCGGTTTGCCCGTGGTGCTGGCGCCTGATGTCCCGGCTGGCGGGCCAGCAACCCGGGATCCGCTGCTGGAGCCCGCGGCGACGGCCCAGGCTGCGGGCGCCGATCTCGTGCTCATCGGTCGTCCCGCGCCAGTCGGGGGTCCGGCCGTGCTGCGCTGGACGCTCGTGCAGGGTGATGACCGTACCGAGTGGCAGGGCGATGTTGCCGAGGGAGTGCATGGCCTTGCCGACCGCCTGGCAGCGCGGTACGCCGCAGCGGCAGGCGCAGGCCAGATCGTGAATGTCCGAATCGTAGGCATCGACAGTTTCGATGCCTACGGTCGTCTGCAGGGCTACCTGCGCAGTGCGGGCCTGATCCAGCGTGCGGAGTTGCGGCGAGTGGGCAACGGGGTGCTGGACTTTGAGCTGGACGTCCGTGGCGACATCGCCCAGCTCAACGATGCCCTGGCCTTGCAACACGTGCTGGTGCCTGTCGCCGAGCCGGGTACCGCTGATCTCGTCTACCGGCTGGGAGTGGCACCGTGACGGCAGCGCCATCACCGGCCACCCGCCCGCCGCTGTTCAGGGCGGCACAGATTCCCAATCTCATCTGCGTCCTGCGCATGGTGCTGGTCTGGCCCATCGTCAATGCACTGGTCACCGGCCGCTACGCGTTGGCGCTGATCCTGGTTGCGGTCGCGGGTTTCTCTGATGGTCTCGATGGCTACCTTGCCAAGCGCTTTGACTGGCGCAGCCGGCTCGGCGGCCTGCTGGATCCGCTGGCGGACAAGCTGTTGCTGGTGTCTGCGTTCCTGACCCTGGCCTATACCTCGCTGGTGCCGCTGTGGCTGGCGGCGGTCGTCGTCATTCGCGACCTCGTGATCGTGAGCGGCGGGCTGTACTACCAGGCCGTCTTCGCTCCGGTGCAGCCCGAGCCGAGTCGCGCGAGCAAACTCAACACCGCGGCGCAGCTCATCTTTGTCTGTGCCGTCATTGCCAACCGGGGCTTCGGCCTGCCGCCCGCCGAGTTCCTGATTCCCTCAGGGGCCGCCGTCCTGGTCACCTCGACAGTGAGTGGCCTCGACTACGTGGTTCGCTGGTCGGGCAAGGCGGTTCGCGCGCAGCGATAGTCTCATGCAGCAGCTGCCCCTCGAGATCCGGTTGGCTGACCATGCCGTTTTCAACAACTTCCTGGCGGCCGGCAACGAGCTGGTCATTCATGAGCTGAAGGCCGCCGCCGCGTGTGCCCTGCAACCCATGCTGTGGATCTGGGGACCCCCGGAGTCGGGTCGTTCCCACCTCCTGCAGGCCTGTGTCGCCATGGCGGACGACCTCGGCCGGCGAGCCGTGTACCTGCCGCTCGACCGCGCCCTCGGGCTGCCGGCCGCCGCCCTCGAGGGCCTTGGCAAACTCGACGTTGTCGGCCTTGACGATATCGATGCCATCGCGGGTAATGCCGGCATCGAGCGGGCAGTGTTTGCCCTGTTCGAGCAGTTGCGCCAGACGGGCGGGCGGCTGGTGGTCTCGGCCGCGGCGCCGCCGGGCGAAATCCGCTTCGGTCTGCCAGATCTGGCGTCGCGACTGAAATCGGGTGGTGTGTACCGCCTGCAGCCGCTCGATGACGCCGGGCGGCTTCTGGCGTTGCAGATCCGCGCGCGCTTCCGCGGTTTCGACCTCCCGGAGGACACGGGTCTCTACCTGCTCAACCGGACACCACGAGGGCCGGCCAGCCTGTTCCGTGTGCTCGATACACTCGATCGGGCGGCACTGGTGGCGCAAAAGCGGCTCACCATTCCGTTCGTGCGCAGCGTCCTCGACGCCTGAACGGACTACGGTGGCTGCCGGGACGTAGCGATACCGCTGAAGAAAACCAGCGCGATCGTGGTGGAAAGCAGGGCGCCCGGAAGTCGCTGTCCCGGCGACACGAGCAACGCCCCGACGCTGAGCGCGAAATACGGAATCATGACGATCGCCACCCAGACGCCCCACTGGCGAACGGCGCGCAGACCGGCGACCAGCAGGATCAGCAGCGGGGCTGCACACAGCAGGCCGATCACAAGGCGGGTGGGCAGTTCTGTCGTCGGCCCGGCGGGTGGCGCTGCCACCAGCCACACCACCAGCACGAGCAGCCCGGCCACGGTAAAACGCCTTGCGATCACGTTTCCCAGCCCTGCAGACGGATGGCGGCCTCGGCCACCCGGCGCCCGAGGTGCTGGGCGATGCGTATTTCGTGATTGCTGAGCGCGGAATCCGCCGATGTTGGTGCGAAATGCGTGGCACCGTAAGGCGAACCGCCCGTGCGCGTGTCCAGCAGCGCCTGTTCCGTGAAGGGCACGCCGACGAGCACCATGCCGTGGTGGAGCAGGGGCAAAGACATCGACAGCAGGGTGCTCTCCTGGCCGCCGTGCAGGGAACTCGTGGAGGTGAACAGGCCGGCCGGTTTTCCACGCAGGGTGCCGGCCAGCCACTCGGTACCGGTACCGTCCAGGAAATACTTGAGCGGCGCTGCCATGTTGCCAAAACGCGTCGGACTGCCGAGCACGAGCCCGGCGCAGTCGCTTAAGTCCGCCGTGCTGACGTAGGGGGGGCCATCGGTCGGCACCGCGGGCAACCGGGGGCCGTTTTCCGCAGTGACCGGCGGGACGGTACGCAGGCGCGCCACCGCCCCGGCTACGCTATTGATGCCCCGGCTGACTTGCGCCGCGAGGTTCGCCACCGAGCCGTGGCGGGAGTAATACAGCACGAGGATGTCGGGCATGAGGAATCACCGCAGCAGGGGGACCGCGGCATTTTACAGTGCGCGGCGAGCGCTGCTTGACCGTCGGCAGGCGGGTGGCTAGCGTGCCCTGCTATGACATTGCCTGAAACCCTCCGCCGCCTGCTTCCCTGCCTCGCCTTGCTGGGTATTTCCGCCTGCACAGCCACGGGTCCGCCCGTGCAGGAGATGAGCGACGCCCGGCAAGCCATTGCCGCCGCCCGGGAGGCGGGCGCCGCCACGCTGGCCAGCGACAGTCTCGTTATCGCTGAGACGCGCCTCGCCGAAGCCGAGGTCCAGTTGCGGGAGCGCCTGTACTGGAACGCGAAAAAGCTGGCGTTGGGCGCCAAGGAATCTGCCATCGCCGCCTTGCTGCACAGCCGGTCGCTGCGCGAAGCCGGGACGGCGGCTACACCCGCCTCGCCAGCACGTTGAGGTTCCGGTGAACAGCGAACTGGCCGCGCGTCGATTCGTGGTCACCGGCAAGGTCCAGGGCGTGTTCTTCCGGGCCAGCACGGTCAGGGTCGCAGAGAAACTCGGGATACGCGGTTTCGCGCGGAACTTTCCTGATGGTCGCGTGGAAGTCCTGGCACTGGGCAACGCGGTATCGCTCGAGATGCTGGCCGCGTGGTTGCGACAGGGGCCCCCGCTCGCGCGGGTGACCAATTTGACCGAGCATGAAGAGGACGTC
>CAZPNN010000444.1:0-7367 GCA_964587605.1 uncultured Chromatiaceae bacterium | reverse complement strand
GCACCGTCGTCCTGACAGGGATTTCTGAGAGGGAACTCGGGATCGATATCCGGGGTAGCGGGTCCGTTCGAGGCCGTGGCGCTGTCGGAAAGCTGGACCTGAGGATATTCGGTTCGGGCAATGCCGAGCTGACCGATCTCGTCAGCGAGGACGTCGACGTCAGCATCTATGGCAGTGGGGATGCGGACGTATCGGCTAGCGGTAGGGTCGACGTAAAAATCGTCGGCTCCGGCGATGTGCGCCTGAGTACAACACCCCGGAGCCTGTCCACCGAGGTGATCGGTTCCGGGCGGGTGGTCCAACTCCATTCCTCGGGGATTGAACCGGATAACCGATCATCTGGTCTTCCGGCGGCAGCTGACGAAGGACCGGGACAATAGGCTTGACGAAGGACGCCGGCTGAGAATATCAATGGAGCATCCGTGCACAGTAAATTGCGTGTGGATTTGCCCTCCCATGCATGACTTAGGCAAGTTCTGATGAGTAATCAGGAGTTACCAAAGGGTTTCGATCGGATAGACAGTGATCGCGGGATCGGCGGTGAGCAGCGGCACCCCTTCGGTCATGGCTTGCGCGATGAGCAGCCGATCGAATGGATCACGGTGATGATCGGGTAACCCGGCGAGCGGAAAGGTATGTTCGAGCCGCAGCGGCAAAACCGTAAGGGCATTGTTGCGTACGCGCTCGCGAAGAAAGGTCGCGGGGGATTCCGTGAGCTTGAGCTTGCCCAAGCGGTGCTTTACGCAGATCTCGAAACCGCTGACACTGCTCAACAGCAGTTCGTTTGTCTGGTCGAGGAAAATTTCCCGGGCGGTCCTGGACACTTGCGCGGCATCTGTGACCAACCACAGGAACGCATGCGTATCGAGCAGCACCCTCAATCGAAGCTATCCAGAAATTCGTCCGGCAGCACATCGAAGCCGGGCATGATCTCGACCAGCCCCGCGGCCTCGCCCAGACGACGCTTTGACGCTGGCGCCGTGACCGGCACCAGACGCGCCACCGGCTTGTTGGCGCGCGCTATCACCACCTCTTCCCCCGCTTCGACCTGTGCAATCAGCGCGGAAAGCTGCGTTTTAGCTTGATGTATGTTGATGATACTCATGGACAAATGCTAAACCAACAAGTTAGCTAAGTCAATGAGAATCGGGCGCTAGACCTCGACCATCTCAAAGTCCTCCTTGCCGGCGCCAGACCTGAGTCCGGGGCGCCGTGACGATCGGGCAGAAGAGCCTTTGAATTTCCTATGCTCGCATGGGCGGGATGGATATGTAGGAGCGCGTTCACGCGCGACCGGGTCGTGGTGCGAGTCGCGGCTGAAGCCGCTCCTACAAGACCGACGAGTAGTACCCGCCCGCTCTCACCCCGTAAGTTTCAACGCGGCGAACAGCACACCAAGCCCGACGATGAGCATCGACCCCAGTCGCACGGTCATCGTGGTGGAGAGAATCTCCATATCCTTGCGAACCAGGGCGATATCGTTCCGCATCATCGCCAGGTCCGTCCTGATGCCCTGAGTCTCTTCACGGCTGGTGAGATTGCCCATGATCGCCCCCAGCTCCTGACGAAGCATCTGCAGGTCAGCTTTGGTGGCGATTGTCGTTCGGGACGTTGACGCTCACGAGGGCATCATACAGCGAGTACAGATAGTCCACGGGGCACAAGCCACCCCTCGGCACCAGCGAGGGAAACTCGCGTTTCGACGCTGTTGCATGGTAGTCGCATCGTCCTCGCTTCAGACTTTCGCGGCCAGTGTTCCCCGAAGTGCGGTGACCTCGGCTTCGAGCTCTGCCACCCGCCCGAGCAGTGCCGAGGACGCGATCTCGATTTCGGCCCGCGTGTAACGCGGCGTGATGTGCTGCGGGCAATTCCAGTCGAAGGCCTCCACGTCGATTACGGCGACCCGCTCGATGCGTGCCCGGTAGTCCGGCAGTTCGACGGCGGCCAGGAGCTGCGGATCCGCTTCGTTCGCGTCGATGAAGCGTAGATGACCGAGCAGCTTGAGGCGTCGTCGATTCGGGTAGTCCATCACGATCAGCGACACCCGGTCGTCGCGCGCGGCATTGCCGGCCGAGACGAACTGGCGATTGCCGCGGAAGTCCGCGAACGCGAGTTGATTCGGCCCGAGTACGCGCAGGAACCCGCGCGGTCCGCCCCGATGCTGAACATAGGGCCAGCCCGTTTCGCCCACCGTGGCGACATAGAAGCTGTCCGCCGCCGCCATGTACTCGGCCTCGCGGTGGCCGAGCCCGTCACCGGGCCCGGCCTCGCTCTGCATGCGTGCGTAGGTCGCGCGGGAACCGTGCTTCGCCTGCAGTGCCTGCACGGCGGATGTAAACGCGATCTCGGCGAAGTGCTTCATGATGTCATCCCTCGTTCATGCCGCCTGGGAGGGTTCCGCGCTGAGCAGTGCGACCTTGGGGAAGTCGATGTCCACGCGGGTGGCCTTGCCGAGGATGTTGGTGAACACGTTGAGTGCCACCAGCGCCACGATCTCGATGATCTCGGCATCGGTGAGCCCCGCCGCGCGTGCGGCGTCGAACTCCATCGTGGTGACCTCGCCCAGGTTGTCGTTCAGCGCGCGGGCAAACGCGACGATGGCGGCCGCACGTGCATCGGCCGAGTTGCCCTGGCGATTGAGCAGCATCTCGCTGGCTGACAAGCCTGCGTGCCGGCCGATGGCGGTGTGCGCTGATACACAGTAATCGCAGGCATTGCCCTCAGCGACGGTGAGCGCGATGCGCTCCTGCATCGCCTTGTCGAGCGAGAACCGGCCTGCTGCGCCGTACAGGCCGAGGAAGCCCTCGAGCGCTTGCGGCGAGTTGGCGAGGACCCGGATGAAGTTGGGCGTGACGCCGAGCTGGGCCTGCACGGCCTCAAGCAGCTGGCGAGCCGCCGGCGGGGCGGATTGGGGATCGACGATCTGGACGCGTGACATGAATGACTCTCCCTTGGGCGCAGCCGAACTGCTCGACTGCTTGATGGGAAGGCATACTGATGATTTCCACCGAGTTGATAAATAGAGGTTACGTCACTTGATTACTGCGTTTTCTGTATGAATAATTCCACCCATGGACAAGCTCCGTGCCATGGCGACCTTCGTCCGCATTGTCGAAACGGGCAGTCTCAGCGCGGCCGCTGAGGCTTTGCAGCTTTCGGGTCCGTCGGTCGTGCGCTCGCTCGCGGCGCTCGAGCGCGAAGTGGGCGTGCGCCTCCTCAACCGCACGACACGGCGCTCCTCGCTGACGGATGAGGGTCGCGAGTACTACGAGCGCTGCCGCCGTGTACTCGCCGAAGTTGCCGCCGCAGATGCGCTGTTGAGTGCGCGCCACGCCGAGCCGCGGGGCCGCCTGCGCGTTACCGCGCCGCTCGCTTTCGGGCGGTTGCACATCGCGCCGCTGGTGCGCGAGTTCATGGCACTCCATCCCGCGGTGGAGGTGGAGCTGCTGTTGCTCGACCGGATCGTGGACCTGGTCGAGGAGGGCGTGGATCTCGGCGTGCGGATCGCCGCGCTCGCCGATTCCTCGCTGGTGGCCGTGCGTGTCGGCACGACACAGCGGATCGTGTGCGCCGCGCCGCGCTATCTCAAGTCAGCGGGTACGCCGGCAACACCGGCCGATTTGGCGGGGCACCGCTGCATCGTCTTTGCCGGCCTCGCGCCGGACAACGAGTGGACGTTTGCGGACCGGCCATCACGCGTCGCGGTGCGACCGGTGCTACGGACCAACCAGTTCGACGTCGCGCTGGACGCCTGCGTGGCCGGGATCGGTTGCGGACAGTTCCTCTCGTATCAGGTGGAAGCGGCCGTAAGCGCCAGCAAGCTCAAGCTGATCCTGCCCCGCTATGCGCCGCCGCCCGTGCCGATCCAGCTCGTGTATCCGCACGCGCGGCTGCTGTCACCGAATGTGCGCGCGTTCGTCGACCTGGCACAAGCGCGCCTCAGCAAACGCTAGCTTGACGGTGGCACCAGCGTGATTGCTGGCAGGTTCCCGGCGCCAGACCCGGGTTTGGGGCGTCGTGATGATCGGGCAGAAGAGCGCCGCCTTTTGAATTTCCTATACTCCGCTAACCTTCAAAAGCATGGCGTCTCATTTGACGAAGCCCTGAGGCTATTGCTGCAGGCCACTGCCAAGGTCAAGCGACCCCGCTCACCGGCCATCCGTTCACGCAAGTGACGCTCGGGGCTGGCGTCAGCTGGCTTTGCGGCCGGCTTATCTACTCTTACCAAAGGGTTTCGATCGGATAGACAGTGATCGCGGGATCGGCGGTGAGCAGCGGCAATACCGTAAGGGCATTGTTGCGTACGCGCTCGCGAAGAAAGTGCGCGGGGGATTCCGTGAGCATAAGCCGAACCGCTAGACCTCGACCATCTCGAAGTCCTCCTTGCCGGCGCCACAATCCGGGCAGCGCCAGGATAGCGGGACATCCGCCCAACGCGTGCCGGGTGCCAGACCCGAGTCCGGGGCGCCGTCGCGCTCGTTATAGAGAAAGCCACAGATCAGACACATATAATTCTTCATCGGGACACGCTTCCTATAGCGGCTTCTTGCGACGGTACGGACGGAGCATCGGTTGCAGGTACTTTAGCAATTCCACAGGGTCGGTCAGTTCCAGACACCGTTGCTTGTCGGTCGGAGACATCGGCACAATTTCCGCCAGCCGGCAGGCCACCCACGCAGCATCGTCATAGTGCTTCTCGATGGCATCGTAGAGGCGACCTAAGTCGTCGATGACCGAAGCGAGCAATCTAGCCATCGGCTGAAACTCCTCCGGGAGCGGCTGACGGGCCGCTTCCGGCAGCAACTCGATCTCGCCAATGTGAAGGCCATCCGCCTGTCGCGAGATGCCGTGCAGGCGAAACTGGCGAGTACCCCGGGCCGTAATGCCCAGAATGCCATCACTGCCCTGATACCAGTCAATGATCCGTGCGAGAGTGCCCACCTCGCTGGTTTCCACATCACTGGTGTCCTTGCCGTTCAGGATCAGTACCACGCCGAACTCGGAATCCTCCTTAAGGCAGCGACTGACCATGGCGAGATAGCGCGGCTCGAAAACCCGCAAGGGCAATGGCCCGTCCGGAAACAGCACGGTACTCAGCGGAAACAGCGGGATAGTCGACCACGTCACCGCCGCGATCCGAGTGCCCGGCTCAGGGTGGCGTGAATACCCTGAAAATCACCGTTGCTCATCACCACGACGGCATCGCCGGGCCGCGCTGCGGCCACGATGCCGCTGACGATCGCTGCGATATCCGAACACAAGTGGACGCCCGGATCGTTGCGAAACTCGGCATCCAGATCCCATTTCAGGCCCGTGGGCCGTAGCACCCAGGCCTCATCTGCGGCACTGAGAGCCGGGGATAACGCTCCCTGATAGACCCCGAGCTTCATGCTGTTGGAGCGCGGCTCGAAGACCGCAATCACGCGTTGCACATCGGCGCGCTTCCGGACCCCTTCGAGCGTGCGGCGGATCGCCGTGGGGGGGTGCGCGAAATCGTCAAAAACCTGGACGCCGGCAAACTCGCCAAGCCGCTGCAGCCGCCGCTGGACGCCCTTAAACCTCCCTATGGCGTCCAGCGCCACCGCTGGCGGAATACCCACAGCCCGCGTCGCCAGCAGGGCCGCCACGGCGTTTTCGGCATTGTGAGCGCCGGACAGCTGCCACCGGCAACTACCAATTTCCTTACCCTGGTGGAGAATCTGCAGTGTGCCTGCCGGCTCCTCGATGCCAATCCATTCCGCGTTTTCCTGACTGGTGCGGCTGGCAAAGGTGTCCTGCGGCGTCCAGCAACCCCGCTGCAGCAGCGCGGCGACATTGGCATCCCCCGCCGGCACGATCAGCCTGCCGTTCGCTGGAATCGCCCGGACCAGCTGGTGAAACTGGCGGGTGATCGCTTCAAGGTCGGGATAGATGTCGGCATGATCGAATTCGAGATTATTGATGACCAGTGTCTGCGGCCGGTAGAGCAGAAACTTGGCGCGCTTGTCGAAAAACGCTGTGTCGTACTCATCCGCCTCGATCACAAACACCGGGTCCGTTCCCAGCCGGGCCGAAAACTCGAAATCTGCCGGTACGCCACCGATCAGGAAGCCTGCCTGCCGGCCGGCGCACTGAAGGATCCAGGCGATGAGGCTCGTGGTCGTCGTCTTCCCGTGCGTCCCCGAGACGCCGATAACCGAACGGCTGCGCAGGACCGCACTCGTCAGCCACTCCGGACCGGACATGTAGGGAATTCGACGGTTCAGCAACTCCTCGATAACCGGCATGCCACGGGTCATGACGTTGCCAACCACGACGACATCCGGCGCCGGATCAAGCTCTGCAACATCGTAGCCCTCGATCAGCTCCACACCGAGGCGCGCCAGCTGATCACTCATCGGCGGATAAATATTGCGATCGGAGCCCGTTACCCGATACCCGGCTTCCTTCGCAATAGCGGCGACGCCGCCCATGAAGGTGCCGCAAACCCCGAGGATGTGTACGTGTTGCATGCGCTTTCTCCGGACTGGCGCGTCAGCCGGGCGCTGGCCCGAACTGGGCAAACACGAGGTAGTTGAGGAAAAAATACCCGACGGCAATCGAAAGCCCGGCAACGAACGGCGCGGACAGCGCACGGGAAAAGATGTGGCCGTTCACGACGACCCACCAGCTGACTATGGCCAGGAGGGCAATGCGCGGGCCGACCGCCGACTTCTCGGACGCGCCAGCCAGATCCAGCCAGAAGTTGAACGGCAGCATGCACGCCCCCAGGAGCGCCCCGGTACCGAATATCGCCGTCAGCGTCTGCCGGAATCGTGGCATGTGGCCGGCCAGGCGCAGCAACCCCCACAGCAACCCGCACAGGAGCAGTACATCAAGGGCAAGACTGCGGGTGATGACCAGCATTTCACCGTAGACCGGCAACGCCAGAACCGCCTGCGTCGCCAAATAGGCCAGGCCGGCAATCAGCAACAGGAACTGCGAGTCCGGCAAGTCTTCGGGCCCGCGGCGGCGCAGTGCAATCTGCAGGAAAACATCGAAGATCGGCAGCATCATCCCGCGGCCGTGCGGGCCGGGCCTGTAGTGACGAAATGCCATGATCCTCTACACTCCCGCTTTATGCCAGTCCTTGACCCCGCAAAAGTCCTGATCGACACGCCGCCGCAGCTGGCGAAAGCGTGCGGCGGAATTGCGCCTGGCGAACTGATCTGCATCGACACGGAATTTGTCCGTACGACGCAGTTTTCTCCCCGCCTCTGCCTGACGCAGATTGCAGCCGGTGACCAGATCTATTGCATCGACGAACTGGCGGAGATTGAGACCGCGCCGCTGTGGGACATCCTGTGCGCCGGTGAGGGCCTGCGGGTTCTGCATGCCGCCAAGCAGGA
>CAZPNN010000443.1:0-7589 GCA_964587605.1 uncultured Chromatiaceae bacterium | reverse complement strand
CACCACCTGGCCGGCGACGGCCGGAATCGTGACCCACGGCTGATGCTCGCCGCGGCTGTCCGCTCGCCGTGGCGGCGCGGCCATGAAGCGGTCGAGGCGCGGGTCTTCGAGCTTCAGTCCGGCACATCCCCGCGGCGTCTGCACGTAGTAGGTGCCGCTGATCGTGGCGAGCGGGTGCAGGTGCAGCCCGTGCACGACCTGCGGTGGCATCACGTTCAGCCAGCAGTCCGTCATCGCGAGTGTGCGGCCGTCCATGTCGAACTCCAGCTGGCGCACGTAGGCGTTGACGTGGCGCCGGAGTTTTTTCTCGAGTGTGGCGACGGTCTGGGACATCTTCTGCAGGTGACACAGTGACCCGTAGGAGGTGTAGCCGCCGGGATAGCGCTGCGCAGACCATTTACGCCCGACGGCGTCGTGGTCCCGGATCTGGGCCGTTTCGCGCAGCAGTTCGCGATTGAAGGCCGCGGTGCCAGCCCCCTGCAGTCTGGCCGTGTAGACGAGGGTGGGGAACAGCGAGCGGACGGGCATGGTGCGAGAGCCTAGCGGGCGGTGCCGCTGAAGGAAAGCCCGGGTATGCTGGCTGCCTGATCAGTCCGCTTCAGGTGCCGTCATGCCACAGTCCCCGCACATCTCCCGCCTTCCCGTGCCGGAGACCACCACGCTCGACGCCGACCTGCAGAAGTACTTCCGCAAGTGTCAGGAAAAGCTCGGGCTCGTGCCCAATGTGCTCCGCGCCTACGCGTTCCGGCCGGCGCGCCTGCGCACTTTCATCAGCATGTACAACGAACTGATGCTCTCGGAAGACTCAGGGCTCTCGCCCCTTGAGCGCGAGATGATTGCGGTGGTCGTGTCCAGCTGCAACCGCTGCTACTACTGCCTGATAGCCCACGGGCAGGCCGTGCGGGAGCTGAGCGGCGATCCGCAGCTCGGCGAAATGCTGGCGACCAACTACCGTGTGGCGCCACTGCCGGCCCGGCAGCGGGCGATGCTCGACTTCGCTTATCGCCTGACGACAGCGCCGGAGGCTGTCTGTGAGGCTGACCGGGAGGCACTGCGAGACGCCGGCTTCAGCGATGCCGACCTCTTCGACATCTGCGAGGTCACGTCCTTCTTCAACTACACCAACCGCATGGCCGCTGCGCTCGACCTCATGCCGAATCCCGAGTACCACGCCCTGCACCGCTAAAAAGGTACCGGACCTTAGTTATGTTAGTTGTTTGGTCGCAAACAACTAACATAACTAAGGTCCGGTACCTTTCAGACGAGGCGCCAGGCGTCGCCATCGCGCACGATGCGCCCTGCGGACGGCGTCGCGAAATGACTGCCGAACACCAGCACGGGCTGGTCGCCGTAGCGTTGCAGGAAGTCGAGACGGGTCTTAAGGGCGGCCGCCTTGTCGAAATCGAATGGGCTGCACCATCGGGGCCGGGCGAGCTGGCAGGGGTGATGCATCAGGTCGCCGGTCACCACGGCGTGCTCGCCCCGCGACGCAATGCGGATAGACACGTGACCGGGCGAATGGCCCGGCGTCGGCTCCAGCCACACCTCGTCGGTGATGCGAAAGTCCGGTGCCACGCATTCGCCCTGGCCGCCTTCGAATACCGGTCGCACGGAGTCGCCCGCGTAGTCGCCAAGTGCGCTGACCGGCGCCTTGTCCAGCCACTCCCAGTCTTTGGCACTGAAGATGTATCGGGCAGCCGGAAAGGTGGGTACCCAGCGGTCGTCCACGAGCATGGTGTTCCAGCCCACGTGATCAGGATGCAGGTGCGTGCAGACGACAAAGTCAACGCGCTCGCGGGGGAAGCCGGCGCTCGCGATATCCTCGAGGAAGCGGCTCTGCCGCTGATTCCACTGGGGCACGATGCGCGGCTTGTCGTTGCCGAGGCAGGTATCGATCACGATGCGCAGGCCACGGCTTTCGACGAGCAGCGAGTAGATGCTGCTGATGAGCTGCCCGGCCTCGGTGACGAAGTGCGGGTGCAGCCAGCGGATCTCGGCCAGATTGGCCGGGGTTGCCTCAGGCAACATGATCGCCGCAGTCATCGAGTGGTCTTCGGTCTCGATGATCCGGGTGATCGTGACATCCCCGACTCGCCAGCGCTGCACGGCCCCGTAGATCTTCATAAAACTAAAAAACTAAGGTCCGGTACCTTTCGTTAAACTTCAGGGCTGCAGTTTAGCCCCGGCGACCGATCTTGGCAGCGTTTGACGACCTAAAGACCACCCTCGGGACGCTTGCGAAGCGACAGCTCTACCGCCGCCGCCGCATCGTGGAGAGTGCACCCGGGCGGGAAATCGTCGTCAACGGGCGAACGCTGCTCAATTTTTGCAGCAATGACTACCTCGGCCTGGCCGCCGATCCGCGCGTTTCTGCTGCGTTTCGGGCCGGGGTCGATCGCTGGGGGACCGGGGCCGGGGCTTCGCACCTGGTCAGCGGCCACACCGCCGCCCATCACGAACTGGAGGAGGCGCTGGCCGATTTCACGGGCCGGCCCCGGGCGCTGCTATTTGGCAGCGGCTACGCTGCCAACCTCGGCACCATCAACGCCCTGCTGGGCCCGGGCGATCACATCTTCGAAGACCGCCTCAATCACGCCTCGCTACTCGATGGCGGCTGGCTGAGCCGCGCGACGTTCTCGTGGTTTGCCCACGCTGATGCCGCCGATCTCGAGACCCGGCTCGCCGCCTGCGCCGACTCCCCACGCCGCAAGCTGATCGTCAGCGACGGCACCTTCAGCATGGACGGCGACCTCTGCCCGTTGTCAGATCTGGTGGCCGCGGCGCACCGCCACCAGGCCTGGCTGATGATCGACGACGCACACGGCTGCGGCGTGCACGGCATCGGTGGTTGTGGGGTGGTGGATCCGGCGGTGCACGGCATCGGCGATGTGCCGGTGCTCGTCGGTACGCTGGGCAAGGCCTTCGGCACCGCCGGTGCCTTCGTCGCCGGCGACGAAGTGCTGATCGAGACGCTGATCCAGCGCGCGCGGAATTACATCTACACCACGGCGCTGCCCCCGGCCGTCGCCGTGGCTACCCTTGAGAGCCTGCGCATTGCCCGGGCGGAGGCGTGGCGGCGCGAGCGGCTGTCTGAACTGGTCGCACAGTTTCGGGCCGGCGCCGCAGTACTCGGCCTGCAACTGCTGCCCTCGACAACGCCGATCCAGCCGATCGTTGTTGGTGAGTCGGCTGCGGCGCTGGCGCTATCGGCGATGCTGGAATCTCGCGGCATCCTGGTGCCAGCCATCCGCCCGCCAACCATTCCTGCCGGCACGGCCCGGCTGCGCGTCACCCTCTCGGCCCTTCACGAGCCGGCTGATATCGAGCGGTTGCTGGAGGCGCTGGCGCCGTGAGTTCAAGGCGATTCTTTGTCACTGGCACGGACACCGGCGTCGGCAAGACGCTGATCAGTGCGGCGCTGTTGTTGAACGCGAGGGCCTTTGGCCTTAAGGCTGTTGGCGTGAAGCCCGTGTCGGCCGGGTGCTCCCTGATCGACGGCCAGTGGGTCAACGATGACGCGCTGCTGCTGCAGAACTACTCGAGCGTCAGGCTCGACTACCCGCAGGTTAATCCGGTGGCCCTGGAGCCCGCGATGGCTCCGCACATTGCCGCCCGGCGGGCGGGCATCGACCTGCGCGCCGGGCCGCTCGTCAATGCGGTCAGCCGGGTAGCGGAGCAGGGCCACGACGTGGTGCTCGTCGAAGGCGCAGGGGGCTGGCTCGTGCCCCTGAACGACACGGAAACGATGGCCGACGTGGCGGCCGGACTGGGTTACCCGGTGATCCTCGTCGTGGCCATGCGCCTCGGTTGCCTGAGTCACGCCCTGCTCACGGTGCAGGCGATCGAGGCCGCCGGTCTGTCGCTGGCAGGCTGGGTGGCCAACACGACGGGAGCGGCGATGGATGCCTTCGACGACAACCTGCAGGCGCTGGAGCACCGCCTGCCCGCGCTGCGACTCGGCACCGTGCCGTACCTTGGCCCAGCGGCGACTCCGGAGCAGGTGAACACCTGGCTGGATGGAACCACCCTGTTCGGCGCCTGATTTTCTCAGGTTTCTGCCTGTGGTTACCGGATTTGACGCTGGCTGGCGGGGGCGGGCTTACGCTAGACTGTTCCTTACCATTCAACACTTCGTAAGGAAGGGATGCCGACGATGACAATGGCCACGATTACCAGCAAGGGGCAGACCACCATTCCGAAGTCCGTGCGCGAGGCAGCGGGCTTGCGCGCCGGTGACCGGATCCACTTCGCGGTGCTTGCCGACGGCACCATCATCGTTCGCCCCAAGACACGCAGCATCCGGGAGCTTGGCGCCAAGCCGCCGGTCCGCCGGCGCGTTACGGCCGGCCAGATGAATCGCTAGCGTTCCGTTCCATTGCTCGGCATCGATACGAACGTGCTCGTGCGCCTGCTGGTCCAGGACGATCGGGCGCAGTCGCGCAGGGCGCGTGAACTCGTTCAGCAGGCAGTGGATCGTGAGCGCGTTGTGTGGGTTTCGCTGCTCGTCATGATCGAAACGGAATGGGTGTTGCGCAGTCGCTATGGTTTTGACAAGGCGGCAACACTAAAGTCGATCATCAGTCTGCTGGAAACGCGGGAACTCACCTTCGAGGATGAGCCGGCGATTGAGGAGGCCGTGCACCACTGGAAGGAAAGCCCCTGCGGGTTTGCCGATTGCCTGATTATTGCCCATAACCGGCGGGCCGGCTGCGAAGCGACTGTCAGCTTTGACCGCCGCGCCGCGCGGCTACCCGGCGGCCAGGCCGCCTGACCCCGGGTGGAAGCGCTTGGCCCGGACCTCCTGCTGATCATCGTCGCCGCTTTCGGCGCCGGCCTGGTGGATGCGATGGTTGGCGGCGGCGGGCTGATCCAGTTGCCGGCGTTGCTCACGGCGTATCCGTCAACACCACCGGCCGTCCTGCTCGGCACCAACAAGTTTGCCAGCATCTTCGGGACCGGCAGCGCGGTACTCCGCTTTGCCCGGGGCGTGCGGATTCCGTGGCGCACGTTGCTGCCGCTGGTGCCGGTGGTGTTTCTCGGCGCACTCGGCGGGGCGCGCGTGGCGACGCTCGTCCCGCCCGAGGTTTTCCGCCCGCTGGTGCCTGTGATGCTCGCCGTGGTGCTGGTGTACGTCGTCTGGCGCAAGGATCTTGGCACCCACCACGCGCCCCTCGTGCACAGCCGTGCAAGTGCATTGCTCGCGGCGGTGATCCTCTGTGCAGTCGGCTTCTACGACGGGTTTTTTGGCCCGGGCACCGGCAGCTTCTTCATGCTGCTGTTCGTCCGCTTCTACGGCTTCGACTTCCTCCACTCGGCCGCCAGCGCGCGCGTGCTGAACGTGGCGACCAATGCCGGCGCGCTCGTGTACTTCGGGAGCCAGGTGGAACTACTGTGGCTCGTCGGGGTGCTGATGGCGGTCGCCAACGTCAGCGGCGCTGTGCTCGGCAGTAACCTGGCGATGAAGCACGGCAGCGCGTTCGTACGCCGGGTATTCATCATCGTGGTCGTGGTGCTGATCGCACGGACCGCGTGGGATGCATACTTCGCGTCATGAGCAACTTCGACCGCGAGCACCTCTGGCACCCCTACACCTCGACGACCTCACCGTTGCCGGCGTCCGAGGTTGCCTCGGCGAACGGCGTTCGCTTGCGGCTGAAGGACGGCCGTGAACTGATCGACGGCATGGCCTCGTGGTGGTGCGTGATCCACGGTTACAACCACCCGGAACTGAACCGGGCCATCGAAGACCAGTTGCAGAAAGTGGCGCACGTGATGTTCGGCGGGCTGACGCACGAGCCGGCGATTGCGCTCGGCAGGCAACTCATCAGCCTCACGCCGGAGCCGCTACAGCACGTCTTCTTCAGTGACTCGGGCTCGGTGGCCGTCGAAGTGGCGATCAAGATGGCCCTGCAGTACTGGCAGGGTCGCGGACAAGCCGGCAAGACGCGGCTTTTGACCGTGCGCGGCGGCTATCACGGCGACACCTTCGGCGCGATGGCGGTCTGCGACCCGGTCAATGGCATGCACCAGTTGTTCCGTGGCGTCATGCCCCAGCACGTGTTCGCGCCGCGTCCGAAAACGCGTTTTGGCCAGCCGCTGCTCGCCGGCGATCTGGACGAGTTTGCAGCCCTGCTGGCGTCGAACCACGACTCGCTGGCAGCCGTGATCCTCGAGCCGATCGTGCAGGGCGCTGGCGGCATGTGGTTCTACTCTGCCGATTACCTGAAGGGCGTCGCCGACCTGTGCCGCCAGCGCGGCGTGCTGCTGATCGCCGACGAGATTGCCACCGGCTTCGGCCGTACTGGCAAGCTGTTCGCCTGCGAGCACGCCGGCGTAACGCCCGACATCCTGTGCCTCGGCAAGTCGCTGACCGGCGGTTACCTGAGCCTTGCGGCGACGCTCGCCACGCGCGAGGTAGCGGAGGGAATCGCGGTGGACGGCGGCGTGCTGATGCACGGTCCGACGTTCATGGCGAATCCGCTCGCAACGGCGGTGGCCGCGCGCAGCATCGAACTGCTGCTGGCAAGTCCGTGGCAGCAGCGGATTGCGGCGATCGAATCCCAGCTGCGACGGGAGCTTGCTGGGTACGCGGAACATCCGGCCGTTGTGGACGTGCGAGTACTGGGGGCGATTGGCGTGGTGGAGACGCGGGAGTCCGTAAACGTGGCGGCCGTGCAGAAGCGCTTTGTGGAGGCGGGGGTCTGGATCCGGCCGTTCGGACGGCTGATCTACCTGATGCCGCCGTATGTGATTTCGGCTGCGGATCTTTCGGTGCTGACGGGGGCGGTGGGGCTGGCCTTGACTGCAGATTGAGGGTTCGCGGGACGGCGGCGCCTTGCTCATGCCTGTCGCGAGTGCCCGAATCGGGGCGAGGCGACTGGAATCTTTTAGTCCGGGCGCTTGCTGCATAATCACCCCCATGGGAATGTTATGCGTCACTTCTGCCCCCTAATTGATAGTTATGTTTCTAATCGATGACATGGCTTCTGCGCGCTTCAATATCTATTGGTTTCTGTCGCTCATTGCGCCGCTCGGCATCATGCTTTGCGTTACCTATTGGCATCGGCGGTCATTTCTCGTAGCCGGTGCACTGGCCTCGCTTGCTGTCACGTATGTTCTGTGCAATTTGGCAGTTCAAACCAAATGGCGCACGCGCGTCGAGATGGCTCGGACGGCGCAGGAACAGGAATACGCGACGGCCGACGGCGCCAATATGGTTTTCACCGCATATCTAATCGGCCCTATTGAGGCGATCATCTACACATCCGCCTGGGGTGTCGTTGGGTGGCGACTTTGGCCGCGAGTTCGAGGGCAGCGACATGCTGAAACATAACCAATCGCTCCACCGGACGCATTCCGCGCCTGTCACGCGGCTTGCATTCGCAACCCGCGCGCCAGCCGCTATGCGCCGGTGAGCTCAGGCGTTGAGGGTGTAGAAAAAGTCCCTCCGGGAAAATCGAACTGCGCTGCGCAGAAAAAGGCTTCGTATAATGACGCGTATTGAACGATCGCTGGTCCAGGAAGGGTCAAGAGACCCCCGAAATGGATGCCCATCGACCCCTCAGGCACTTTTTCTACAGCCTCGTTAG
>CAZPNN010000442.1:0-2777 GCA_964587605.1 uncultured Chromatiaceae bacterium | reverse complement strand
GGGCTGAATGCCGGCGGCAGTGGTCGGGGCTGGGCCAGCCACGGCCGGGGTGGATTCGGCGGTGGCAGCAGCGGGCGATCCGGTGGCGGATTCAGCGGTGGTGGCGGCGGCTTTGGAGGCGGCGGCGCGTCGGGCCGCTGGTAAGCCGATGCTGGGACGCTGGTTGCAACACCTCACGACGTCACATCTGGCGCTGCGGCGCCATTTTCCGCCCGCCACCCTCGCGGCCATCGACGCGGCCATAGCGGCCGGAGAGCAGCAGCACCGGGCCGAGATTCGCTGTGCCGTTGAGACCGCGTTGTCCGCCGGCGATTTATTTCGCGGCGTCAGCAGCGCCGAGCGCGCCGCTCAGGTTTTTGCCAGCCTGCGGGTCTGGGACACTGCAGAGAACAACGGGGTGCTGCTCTACGTGCTGCTGGCCGAGCGCAAGATCGAGATCGTTGCCGATCGAGGCTTCGCTGCGGATGTGCCGGCGACGGCGTGGCAGGAAATCTGCGCCGAAATGGCGGCCACGTTTGTGGCGGGTCGCTACGAGGCGGGGGTGCTGGGTGCGCTTTCGCGAATCAACGCGGTGGCATGTCGCCACTTTCCGGCCCGGGGGAGCGATAGCAACGAGCTGCCGGATCGCACGGCACTGCTTTGAACGCGTCCGGCACTGTCTAGAAGACCTCTGCCAGGATCACGAAGCGGATAATTCCGGCCAGGGCCACCAGTCCCAGAACGACAATGATGGCAATTTCGACGTAACCCGGGATGCTTTTCAGAAACGACATGGCAAACTCCTAAATTCTGGTAACCGTACGTTCGCTCCGGATCCGAAACTGGATGCGCAGCGGCCCATAGAGGATAACAGCCATGTCGCGCCGGCACGTAAATATAGTCAATTCCAGCGAGGTCAAGCCGCGGAGCATTGACCGGGGTCGCCACTCCCTGACGGTGCAGTCGCTGGGCGCCGCCGCTGGCAGCCGTCAGCTGGGCGCTGCGCTCACCACGGTGCCACCGGGCCATATTTCCTTCCCCGCGCACTACCATTGCGCCAGTGAAGAGGCGATCTACATCCTCTCGGGAACTGGCCAGGCGCGTATTGGCAGCGATCGCGTGCCGGTGCGCCCCGGCGACTGGCTGGCATTTCCTCCCGGGCCTGATCACGCCCACCAGATGATCAACGACAGTGGTGAGCCGCTGGTCTACTTGTGCGTGTCGACTACGGCCCACACGGATGTGGTGTTTTATCCGGACTCCAACAAGCTAAACGTGTTCGGCGCAGATGCATCATCCCCGGCGGGATTGCGCCACTTCGGGATCTACCACCGGGAGGACGGCTCGGACTTCAACGGCTACTGGGAGCGTGAGCCGGAAGCCCGCGAGCCAGAAGCCCGAGAGCCAGAAGCGAAGTAGTGCCGTCGTTCAGGCGAAAGATGCGGCTCGCGGCGCACGTTCTCATGGGGTTTCTGGCGCTGGCCAGCCTGCCAGTCATTGCCGTCGATTTAAGGCAAGTAACCGGGGCCGCCACGGCCCTGCATCCAGGCCAGTCCGGCATCGCGCTTTTGGATTCGGGGGCGCAGGCGCTGCGCCACCGCGATGCGCTGGTTGCGGCGGCGTCGCAAAGCATTGATGCCCAGTACTACATCTGGAACTCCGACGCGTCGGGACGTTATCTGGCTGCACGCCTGCTGGCTGCTGCCGACCGTGGTGTGCGCGTGCGGATCCTGCTCGACGACATCAATGTGGCCGGCCGGGACGCGGTACTTGCCGGTCTTGCTTCGCACCCCAATGTCCAGGTTCGCATCTACAACCCGGCGGCTGCACGCCGGGGAGTCCTGCGTCTGCTCGGGTTTATCCGGGACTTTTCGCAGCTCAATCGCCGAATGCACAACAAGTCGTTCACTGTTGACGGGGTGGTGACCATCGTCGGCGGCCGGAACATCGGCGATGAGTATTTCGACCTCGATCCGGTCATGAACTTCCGCGACCGGGAGTTGTTGGTGACCGGGCCAGTGGTTGCGCAGGTGATCGGGGGATTCGAGGCTTTCTGGAGCAGCAAGTGGACGTTGCTGGCGGAGTCACTGGCCCTGACTGACAACGCCCTGGACACGACAGGGCTGATGGCGTCAGCGACCCGCGAAGTGGCTGATCTCGGTTATGAGGCCCCGGCCGGTCTGGCCAGCGAGTTCCAGGCGACGACGCTACCGGCGCTGGTGTGGGCCCCGGCCCGTCTGGTCTTCGACCCACCCCCGACTGCTGATCAGATCGCAGACTCAGACGACGCACAGCCGGTGGCGCGGGAACTTCGCGCCCTGGTGGCTACGGCCCGCAGCGAGATCCTCGCCGAATCCGCCTATTTGATCCTCGGGGATCAGAGCCTGGCTGAGGCTGCCCGTTTGCACTCTGCCGGGGTGCATTTGCGTGTGCTCACCAACTCACTGGCGTCCAATGACCTGGTGACCAATCATTCCGGTTACGCACGGCGCCGGCCCGAAATGCTCGACGCTGGCATAGAACTTTACGAGCTTCGGCCCGACGCCGCGGCATGCCGGCGGCTGATCCAGCTGTCGCGTCCCTGCGCTGGAAAACCTGCATTTGCACTGCACTCGAAGTCACTGGTACTGGACCGGCGCGTGGTCTACGTGGGTTCCTTCAACCTGAATCTGCGTTCCACCTACCTGAATTCGGAAACTGCCCTGATCGTGGACAGTCCGGAACTGGCTGTGCAGATTGCCGTATCAATGGCTGAGTTGCTTGAGCCAGACAGCAGCTGGCGGGTATTGCGCGGGGCT
>CAZPNN010000441.1:0-3700 GCA_964587605.1 uncultured Chromatiaceae bacterium | reverse complement strand
GGAAGGTGGGCGACAAGCTCAGCGCGGCGGAGTTCCGCAAGGCTTGCCGCGATTACGCCTTGCAGCAGGTGGACAGCCAGCGCCGGGATTTTCGCCGTCTCGGCGTGCTCGGTGACTGGGACCACCCGTACCTGACGCTGGACCCCCGCTTCGAGGCCGAGCAGATCCGCGGCTTCGCCCGCATCATCGAGAACGGTCACCTGCTCCGCGGCTACAAGCCGGTGCACTGGTGTCTCGACTGCCGCTCGGCACTGGCCGAGGCGGAGGTCGAGTACGCGGACAAGGACTCAACAGCTGTCGATGTTCGTTTCGAAGTGGTGGACGCGGCGGCGCTGTACCAGCGTGCCGGGTTGCCCGCCGCCGCGCCCGTTTCAATCCCGATCTGGACCACGACACCCTGGACGCTGCCGGCCAACCAGGCGGTCGCCCTGGGTGGCGAAATTTCCTACGTGCTGGTCGCGGCGGAGCTGGATTCGGGCCCGGTCGTGCTGGTGCTGGCCGAGGGCCTCGCGGAGTCTGCCCTGGCGCGCTATGGGGCGAAGCAATCCTCGACGCTGACGCGCTTCAATGGCGCGAAGCTTGAAGGGCTAACGCTTCGTCATCCGTTCTACAGCCGTGAAGTGCCAGTAATTCTTGCCGATTACGTGACGCTGGACGCCGGCACCGGAGCCGTGCACACGGCGCCGGCCCACGGGCAGGACGACTATCAGTCGGGGCTTCGCTACGGGTTGCCCATGGACAACCCGGTGGACGGTCGTGGCGTTTACGTTGCCGGCACACCCCTGCTGGAAGGCGTGCACGTCAATGCGGCCAATGACCGCCTCGTCGACTTGCTGCGGGAGAGTGGCCATCTGCTGAACGCGGTCAAGTTCCAGCACAGCTACCCGCACTGCTGGCGGCACAAGACGCCGCTGATCTTCCGCGCCACGCCCCAGTGGTTCATCAGCCTCGACCAGAACCACCTGCGCGAGGCAAGCCTGGAAGCCATTGCCGGCGTGCGCTGGTACCCCGACTGGGGCAAGGATCGAATCGAAGGGATGGTCGCCGGCCGGCCGGACTGGTGCATCTCCCGCCAGCGCACCTGGGGCGTGCCCATTCCGCTCTTCCTCCATCGCGAGACGGGCGAACTGCACCCCGATACGCCGCGCCTGCTCGAGGCTGTTGCCGCGCGCATGGAGCTTAAGGGCATCGACGGCTGGTTTGAGCTCGACCCGGCCGAACTGCTCGGCGCCGCCGCGGTTGACTACGACAAGGTCATGGACACGATGGATGTCTGGATGGATTCCGGAATGGTTCATCACTGCCTTGCACGCAGCCGGCCCGAAATGAGCTTCCCCGCTGACCTGTACCTGGAAGGCTCTGACCAGCATCGGGGCTGGTTCCAGAGTTCACTGCTCACCGCGGTTGCCACCGCTGGGGCGGCCCCCTATCGCGCCGTGCTCACCCACGGCTTCACCGTGGATGAGAAGGGCCGCAAGATGTCGAAGTCGATGGGCAACGTGGTTGCACCCCTGTCCGTGATGAATTCACTCGGCGCGGACATCCTGCGTCTGTGGGTGGCGTCGAGTGACTACAGCGCCGAGATGAATGTGTCGCAGGAAATCCTGAAGCGCATGTCCGATTCCTACCGGCGGATGCGTAATACGGTGCGTTTCCTCCTCGGCAATCTCGACGGCTTTGATCCCGGCAGGGACGCCTTGCCGGTCGGCTCGCTGGTGGCGGTGGATCGCTGGGCGCTGGCCCGGACCGCTGAATTGCAGCGGGGGGTCGTCGCGGCCTACGGCGACTACGAGTTTCATCGCGTGTACCAGCAATTGCACAACTTTTGCGTCGTCGATCTGGGCTCGTTCTACCTCGACGTGATCAAGGACCGTCTCTACACCACGCCAACGGATGGCAAACCGCGCCGTTCCGCACAGACGGCCCTGTGGCACATCGCCGAGGCGATGGTGCGCTGGCTGGCGCCCATCCTGAGTTTCACCGCGGAGGAAATCTGGCGATTCCTGCCCGGCAAGCGCGCTGATTCCGTGCTTCTGGATTCCTGGCACGAGCTCCCGGAGATCAATTCCGATGGCATCGACTGGGAGCAGTTGCTGTCTGTCCGGGAGCTCGCGGCGCGGGCGCTGGAGGCCCGGCGGGAAGCAGGCGATATAGGATCGGGTCTGGAGGCGCGGCTGACCCTCTATGCCGACGGGGCGCTGCGCGCGCAGTTGGAGCAGTTCGGCGAGGAATTGCGTTTCCTGTTCATCACGTCGGGAGCAGAAGTGCGGGCCACTGCCGATCGCCCGGCCGACGCGCTGGCAGGCGAGGGCTTCTGGGTGCAGGCGGCCCCGGTGACGGATGCCAAGTGTGTGCGCTGCTGGCAACTCAGGCCCGATACGGGGGCCGTGACGGCGCACCCGGAGTTGTGTGGCCGTTGTGTCAGCAATGTGGATGGCGGCGGGGAAACGCGGCACTACGTATGAACAAACCATCCAGCTGGCGCTGGCTTCTGGTGACGGTCGTCGTCATTGCCGTCGACCAGTACACCAAGCGCCTGATTACCGGCAGTTTTGAACTGTTCGATCGTGTGCCGGTGATTCCGTACTTTGACCTCGTTCGCCTGCACAACACCGGCGCTGCCTTCAGCTTTCTCGCCAATGCGTCCGGCTGGCAGAACTGGTTCTTCAGTGGGGTTGCTCTCGCCGTGAGTGCGCTGATTATCTGGTGGCTATTCAGCCAGCCGGCGGGCCGCATTGTCGTGCCGCTGGGCCTTGTGCTGGTGCTTGGCGGGGCAATCGGCAATCTCATCGATCGGCTGCAGCAAGGGTACGTCGTGGATTTCGTCCTGCTTTACTACGACCGCTGGTCATTCCCCGCCTTCAACGTTGCCGATTCCGCGATTACGGTTGGCGTTACCCTGATGCTGTTCGACGGTTTCTTTCTGGAGAGCAGGCGCCGGCGCCAGGGTGGCGCGGGTGACCACGTCAGCGCCAGCAACGGGCCGTGACTTCGGCGTTTTCCGTGCCGGCGGCGTCAGCCGCGCTGCGCTGCCCGCTCTGGTCGATGCTGAATATCCGGCAATCGTCATCGTCGCGCTGCGAGGCCCCGCTTCCGGCTGTCGCGGTTGCGGTGTAACCGGCGGCGGCGCCGTCGGGGCCAGCCACTACCGCCAGGTCATACAGGCCGTGCTGTGTGCCCGAGATGCCGAGGCCCGCTGATGGTGGGGCAGTGAGTTCATCTGCCGTGGACGCGTACCTGCTGTTCTGCAGGTAGAAGCGTTCCTGCGCGGCCGAGACGCGTAGCAGAGCGCTGGTCGCGTCCACGCGGTTCGCGCGCTGCACGTACTGGCGGTAGCCTCCCACGCTGATGCTGGCCAGGATCGCCACGATCACCACGACGATCAGGAGTTCGATCAGCGTGAAGCCAGCGGGCTTCACGCTGAAAACCGGGCGGCTACTACTGACCTTCACGCTGGTACCAGTAAGTGCGCTTCAAGGGTGACTGCCGAAGGCGCAGCTGCTCCATTTCCTCGGCCGTCAGGCACTCGGTGCCGGCGCAGACGATTGGTCCCGCGTCAGTCCTGTAAATGCTGACGTCGGTTACCGGGATGCCCGTGTTCAGGATCCGGGAGCGGTCCTCCACGGTGAGTGGACCGTCGACGGACCGGTCGAAGTTCGTACGGGGACGGCCGTCGAAAGCGCTGATGGCGTACAGGCGG
>CAZPNN010000440.1:0-2284 GCA_964587605.1 uncultured Chromatiaceae bacterium | reverse complement strand
CATCGATATCCTGGTGCGACTGGAACGTCTGGATGGCAGCGTGCAACTCGAGCGCATCCTGCCGGGCCAGCCAGCCTTCACCGCCAGGGCCAGTCCCGGTGCCTGGGAAGTGGCAAAGACCTACGTCACCATCGGCATCGGACACATCCTGCTCGGTTTCGACCACCTGCTGTTCGTGCTGGCGCTGGTGATGATCGTGAAATCGACCCGGCACCTGCTCGTCACCATCACCGCCTTCACGGTCGCCCACTCGATCACGCTGAGCCTGGCGACTCTGGGCGTGTTGCACGTGCCCGGGCCGCCGGTCGAAGCCATCATCGCGTTGTCGATCGTGTTCGTCGCCAGTGAAATCATCCATCAGCGACAAGGCCGCCCGGGTCTAGCGGCGCGCAAGCCCTGGGTCGTGGCGTTTGCCTTCGGCCTGCTGCACGGCCTGGGATTCGCGGGCGCGCTGGCTGAAGTTGGTTTGCCGGAGAATTCTATTCCGCTGGCGCTGCTGTTCTTTAACATCGGCGTGGAAATCGGCCAGGTGCTGTTCATTGTGGTGGTGCTGGCGATCTACAGGTTGCTATCGATGCTGCTGGCGGGACGCTTTGATCTGGCCCGTCTGGCGCCAGTTCAGGCCTACGCCATCGGTGGGCTGGCCAGCTATTGGCTGGTTGAGCGGGTAGCCGGTTTCTGGAGTTAGCCGGCTTTTAATCGGGGTCAGACTGCGATTACCGGGTAATCGCAGTCTGACCCCGATTAAAGCCCGGCGGCCTACGGGATCGGCAGCGTGGCGGTGTTCTGGGTGATCGAACGCGTCGCGGTTTTTTGATATTCCACCCGCGGCCCATTAGGATGGCGGCCCCATAGCCGCCCCCAAGCTCTCACATGCCCATTCGCTGCGGAATCGTCGGCCTGCCCAACGTGGGCAAATCCACCTTGTTCAACGCCCTGACGGCCGCTGGCATCGAGGCGGCCAACTACCCGTTCTGCACGATTGATCCCAATGTGGGCGTGGTCGCGGTGCCGGATGACCGGCTGCGGCAGATTTCGGCCATCGTCCGCCCGCTCAAGATCATTCCGACCTCGATGGAATTCCTGGACATTGCGGGCCTCGTGGAAGGCGCGTCGAAGGGTGCGGGACTCGGCAACAAGTTCCTGGCGAACATCCGTGAAACCAACGCCATAGCCCACGTCGTCCGTTGCTTCGAGAACGACGACATCGTGCACGTCTCGGGCCGCGTGGACCCGACACACGATATCGAGATCATCAACACCGAGTTGCTGCTGGCCGATCTGGCTGCCGTCGAGAAGGCGGCTGACCGTGCCGAAAAGACAGCGAAGGCCGGCAGGAAGGAAGACGCGGCTCGTCGCAATCTTCTGGTGAGCCTGCGCGATCATCTGGGCGCCGGAAACCCGACGCGCACCTTCAGCGTTCCCGAGGAACACCAGGCCACCGTGCAGGAGATGTTCCTGCTGACGGCCAAGCCCGTGATGTACGTCGCGAACGTCGATGAGAAAGGCCTTGCGGGCGACAACCCCTTTGTCGACAAGGTCCGGCAGGTTGCCGCCGCGGACGGTTCGGAAGTCGTCGTGGTCTGCGCCGGCATCGAGGCCGAGATTGCCCAGCTCGACGAAGCGGACAAGACTGCTTTCTTAAGCGATCTCGGTCTTCAAGAGCCGGGCCTCAACCGGGTGATCCGCGCGGGCTACCGGCTGCTGGGCCTGCAAACATTCTTCACCGCCGGCGAAAAGGAAGTTCGCGCCTGGACCGTGCGGCGCGGCTCCACGGCGCCCCAGGCGGCGGGCGAGATCCACACGGACTTCGAGAAGGGCTTCATCCGGGCCGAAGTGATTGCCTACGACGACTACATGAAGGGCAAGGGCGAGCAGGGGGCGAAGGATGCCGGCCGGCTGCGCCTCGAGGGCAAGGAATACATCGTCCAGGAGGGCGATGTGATGCACTTCCGGTTTAACGTCTAGGCCGGCGTCTGTCACTATGCCCGGGTGGCTACACCCGAGAGCAACCCGGCAGCGCTGGTGGTCTTCGGCGCTGAAAGTGATACCGGCTACCGGCTCGTGCAGCTCGCACGACGCAACGGCTGGACGGTCCTCGCTGTCATCCACCGGGAACCCGATCGAAACCTGCTCGAACGCCTCGGTGCCGAAGTGGTTCTGGCGGACCCCACGAAGCGAGCCGACGTCGACGCGGTGTTCAAGGCGCGCGACGCGCAGCATCTCACGGTCGTGTGCTTCATCGGCGGCACGCCGCAACGGAACAGCCAGGGCAATATCAACG
>CAZPNN010000439.1:0-7173 GCA_964587605.1 uncultured Chromatiaceae bacterium | reverse complement strand
CGGGAGCCGGGGCTCGAGATCGTGACCAACCGGATGAGCACCCAGGTGCGTGGCGAATTCGATGCCGTCCTGTCGGCCGTCGGCCGCTGCACGCGCGCGGCCATGGAACGCGTGCACCCGGTGGTCCTGGTGGCGAAGTTCCTGAACGCCGATCTGGACATCTCGGCAGCGCCCACGGTCGCATGAACTTCGTTGAGCCAGCCGCTGTCGTGCTCGCCGTCGCGTACCTCGTGCTGGCGATTCGTGAGAACCGCTGGTGCTGGCCGGCCGGCTTCGGCAGTGCGCTGCTCTACCTGGCCGTGTTTTACCAGGCGGGCCTGTACATGAATTCGGCCCTGCAGTTGTTCTATGCCTCGATGGCGGTGTACGGCTGGTGGGCCTGGCGACCGCAATCCGGTAGCGGCGTGCCACTGACCATCCACCGCTGGCCGCTGCGCTGGCACGCGATCGCGGCGGTGGTGATTGCCCTCCTCACGTCTGGCAGCGGCTGGCTTCTGGCGCGCTACACCGACGCGGCGCTGCCCTACCTGGACTCGTTCGTCACCTGGAGTGCCGTGCTCGCCACCGGGATGGTGGCGCGCAAGCTGCTCGAGAACTGGCTGTACTGGCTGGTGGTCGATGCCATTACTCTGGGTCTGGTGCTGGAACGCGGGCTGTACCAGACCGCCGCGCTGTTTGCGCTGTACCTCGTCTTGGCGGTGATCGGCTGGCGCCGCTGGCTTAGGACGTGGAACCGGCTGGCGGAGGAGAGGCCATGAAGAGGCCGGAATCACCACTGCCACCGTGGCAGATCGTGGCGCCGCTGGCCGCCACCGCGGTGAGCCGCACCTGGAAGGTGGTGACGACGGTGGCGGCGGGCGAGCAGTTCGCCGTTCTGCGCGTCGACGAACCCGGCGCCCGTCACCTTGATCTTGATCGACGCGCTGAACCGGGCGTGCTGCGCGTCGCGGCCGCGGCGGGACTGGGGCCGTCCGTGCTGCATGCCGATGCCGACCGTGGTCTGCTGCTCACGGCCTGGCTGCCCGGCCGGGCGTGCTCGGCCGCCGACCTTCAGGACGCCGGGAACCTGGAGTGTGCCGCCGGGTTGTTACGCCGCCTGCACGCCACGCCGCTGGCAGCACCCGTGGTCGACCTCAACGCGGCCATCAGTCGTTACGCGGCGAAGGCGGGTGCCCCGTTCGCTGACCAGGCGCTTGTCGCGCATCAGCAACTGGCTCGCAGTCTGGCCGGCAACAGTCTGGCCGGCAACAGTCTGGCCGGCGCCGGCGAACCCCGGTGTTTCTGTCATAACGACGCGACACCCGGCAATTTCATCGTGTCCCCTGGTGGCGACCTCAAGCTCATTGACTGGGAATACGCGGGCCTTTGCTACCCCGGATTCGACCTGGCCGGCCTGGCGATCGGCGCTGAGCTGGCCACGGATCAGGTGCGCCTTCTGTTGGGGGCCTATCATGAACGGCCCCCGACCCCGACCGAGTGCAACCGCCATCGGGCCTGGGAGGCGCTTTGTCGCACCCTCGGCAGTCTGTGGCAGGGGGCATTGCTTGCCCACCCCGGTTGAGCGTCGTCCGGGATTATGTCCACTGGGTAAAAAGCTGGCAAAAGGTGGAACCTGTCACAAAAGGCTGGCAAGCTGGGTGGCAGGTCAATGGGCAGTCTTAAATAATTGCCTGATTATGGAACGGCGTCATTGCAGTGGATGTTGTCCATCACTAGAGTGATGGCGTACCTGGAAAACAATCGGGCCAGACTTCAGGCGCCCGCCAGGCAAAGAAAATTAAGTACATTGTTCGCAGAGGGATAGTCATGTTGAAGTCGAAGGTCGGCGCGGCCCTGCTTATCGGGCTCCTGTCCGCCACCACCAGTCAGGCGGATTCCATTTCGTACTTCCTCGACCAGTCCAACAGATTGGCCGATGGCATCAACTACCTCAAGGTCACCATCTCTGACGACGGCGAAAAAGAGGGCGCCATCAATTTCACCGTGGAAGCCCTGCAGCCACTGATCGACCTGGCCGGTGACGATTTTGGCATCGACAGGTTCGGGTTCAACGTCGTCGGCGGTGTGGGCGCCGAGGCGAAAAATGTGAGCCTGCTCCCCGACGACTGGCGCGCCCGCAACGGCGGCCGGATGGACGGCTTTGGCCTGTTCGATATCACCCTGGGGGTGAAGAGCAAGGGCCACAACGATGACGACAAGACGAATGGCAAGGGCCACGAAGAGCACGGCAATGGCAAGGGCCTCGGACACGGGGGTGGCCTTAACGTTCAGCAGCCACTGACCTTCTCCATCACCGGTGTGACCTTCGACGACATTTTGAGCTACGTCGGCCTGTCGACCGGCAATGCACCCGAGGGCTTCTCGCTGTTCTCTGCCCGCGTTACGGGCCTGAACCTCGGTGACTGTGGCGGCGGCAAAGGCAGCGGCAAGTGCGACACGACCAGCGCGTACTTTGGCGGCGTCAACGCCGTGCCGGCACCACCGGCCATCTGGCTGCTGGGTACCGCCATCGCGGGCCTGGTGGTGCGCCGCCTCCGGAGCAGCCGCCTCCGGAGCAGCCACCTCCGGAGCAGAGGGGCTGCTGCCGTTACCGCCTGATCCGGCGTCTGCTGCAGACACCCGTCTTCTACAGACAGCAGGTTGAGCAATCGGGCCCTTCGGGGCCCGATCCGCAATTGCGAAGCAATGAAACCTTGGTAATCTTTCGTCGGCCCCGACGGCCGGTGATAGACTGCAGATTCAATGGGCTAGGGGACTTTTCAGGATGAAAACCCCGCCCGGATCACAGTCATGACGCCCGCCTGCGGCTAGCATCCCCCGGGCAAGGATCACTAAAGTCCCTACCAATTTCCACCCGCCGAAAGACAGCAGACCCCAGCTATGGCTTTTGATATCGCGCTTCCCGAAGACGACAACCGGACCTTTGGCGACTACTTAGACGCCCTGAAGCGCCGCCGCAAGCCGGCGCTTGTCATTGCGCTCAGTCTGCTGGTTCTGGGCACCATCGGCATCTTCGTGTGGCCGAACGCCTACACCTCCACCGCCGTGATCCTGATCGAAGATCCGGATATTCCGCCGGGACTGGTGCCCACCACGGTGACCACCTTCGCCTCGAAGCAGATCCAGTACATCAACCAGCGGGTCATGACGCGCAGTAACCTGGCGGAGATCATCGAGAAATTCGACCTTTTCCCGGAGGAGCGCAAGTACCTGCCCACGCTGCTCCTCGTTGGCGATGTCGAGAAAGACATGAGCATCGATATCATCGATGTGCAGCAGCAGGGGGCCGGCGGTCAGCCCATCACCAGCACGATCGCTTTCAGGCTGGGTTTTGAAAGCAAGGATCCCCAGATTGCGCGCCAGGTGGCTAACGAGCTCGTTTCGCTCTACCTCGCCGAGAACGTGCGGTCCCGTACCGAGAAGACGGCCGAAACCAGCCAGTTCATGCAGGCGGAGGTGGATCGGCTCGACGCGGAGGTCAAGGATCTGGAGTCCCAGATCTCCGTGATCAAGCGTGACAACAAGGGCAGCCTGCCAGATCAGGGTGCCTTCAACATGCAGCTCCTGAATTCGCTCACCAACGACATTGGTGAAATCGACCGGCAGCTCCAGTCGGTCCGCGAGAACAAGATCATGCTGGATGCGGAGCTGGCCAAGTTAAGCCCGATTTCCACCACGGTCACGCCGGACGGCAAGCCCATCTCTTCGCCGGAGGATCAGCTGAAGGCCCTGCAGACCGAGCTGTCCCGCCTGAAAGGCCGCTACAGTCCCGAGCACCCGGACGTACAGCGGGTCACTCGCGATCTCGCCGCCGTGCGCGCCCAGCTTGGCGCCAACATCGACCTGGACCAGGTCGAGGCCAATCTCACCGAGGCGCGGCTGCAGCTGGCCAAGGCGGAGGGCAGCTACACGGCGGACTCGCCGCAGGTCCAGCAGGCCCGGCGCCGGGTACAGAGCCTTGAGGGGGAAGTGTCCAGGCCGCGTAACGTGGGCGTGGGTTCCATGGAGCCCGACAACCCGGTGTATATCCAGGTTGGCGCCCAGAAGGAGATGCTCGGCTCCCAGGAGCGCTCGCTGCTGACCAAGCAGGCCGAGTTCCGGGCCCGTCGGGCCTCAATCGAAGAAAACATGCTGGCCAGTTCCGACGTGGAGAAGGACCTGAGTGCGCTCTACCGCCGCCTCCAGACCGCCACGTTCAGCTACCAGAAGGCGCGGGACAGCCTGGTGACCGCCAAGATGGGCCAGGCGCTGGAGACCCAGAGCAAGGGCGAGCGCTTTGCCCTGGTCGAGCCGCCCGATCTGCCCCTGCTGCCCTCGAGCCCGAACCGGCCGGTGCTGCTGGCGCTTCTGATCGTGCTGGTGTTCGCGGCGGGCCTCGGCTGGCCGCAGGTGGCTGAATCCATGGACGCGGCCATCAACAGCCCCCGGGCCATCGAGCGTGTGCAGGGCGCGCCGCCGATCGCCGAGATTCCGCTGATCGTAACGACCCAGGATCGCAAACGAGACCGCAACGTCAAGGTGGGCGCGCTCCTGATCGCGCCGGTCATCGTGGCCATAGTTCTGGTGCTCGTGCATTTCCTCTGGATTCCCCTGGACATACTCTGGTACGTCGGTCTTCGCAGGCTGGGCATGTAGGAACGGACAAGGCAAATCATGGAACGCATTCGCAAAGCACTCGAGCGCGCCGGCCAGGACCGGATGATGACGGCTACCGACGTTCTGCGTCGGCCGCCGCCTGTCGGCGGGCAGTCCGACCTGTCGACCGGCGTCCGTTACACCATGACGAAGATGGTGGAGGTGTCCCAGCAGACGCTGCTCGATAACCGCATCATCGCGGCCCTGCCCGAGCACAAGTTCAAGGATTCCTACCGCATGCTGCGCACGCGGGTGCTGCAGACCATGCGCAACAACAACTGGACCTCGGTGGCTGTCACGGGCCCTGCCACCGGTTGTGGCAAGACACTGACCGCGATCAACCTGGCCATCAGCCTGGCGATGGAGGTCACGCACACGGTGTTGCTGGTGGACCTCGATTTGCGCAAGCCGACGATCCACAAGTATTTCGGCTACGAGCCTGAGCTGGGGTTGTCCAACTACCTGACCACCGACGTGCCGCTGCACCAGTTGCTGTTCACGCCAGGCATAGACCGGCTCGTGGTGCTGCCCGGCCACACCGCGCTGCCCAATTCCGCCGAAATGCTCCGCTCGCCGCGCATGATTTCACTGGTCAACGAACTGAAAACGCGCTACCCGGATCGCCTGGTCGTCTATGACCTGCCGCCGATCCTGGCCGCCGACGATGCGCTGTCCTTCTCGCCCTATACCGACTGCATCCTGATGGTGGCCGAAAGCGGCGGCACCAAGATGGTCGAGCTGAAGACGGCATACGAGATCGTCAAGAACGCGCCGCTGGTGGGCACCGTGCTGAACAAGTCGGAAGTGCCCGCCACGGGCTATGGCTACGGAGGCCTGCAGAAGAAGAAGCGCTTCTTCGGCAGCTGATCCCCGATGTACGAGGACTTCTATGGTATGCGGGAGCGGCCCTTCGCCCTGCTGCCGGACGCCTCATACCTGTTCCTGTCCAAGGGCCACGGCACGGCCCTGACCCTGCTCCGCTACAGCATCATGAACCGCCAGGGCTTCACCGTGGTCAGCGGGGAGGTGGGTAGCGGCAAGACGACCCTGATCAACCGCCTGCTCGATGAATTGAACACTGGCGTCACGGTCGGCCTGATCAACTACACCACCCATGCCTTCGGTGACATGGGCGAGTGGATCATGATGGCCTATGGCCTGCCCTATAAAGGCAAGAGCAAGGTCGAGCTGTACGATGACTTCGTCCAGTTCATGATTCGCGAGTACGCGGCCGGGCGGCCCGTGGTGCTGATCGTCGACGAGGCGCAGAACCTCGGTATCAGCGGTCTCGAAGAGATCCGCATGCTGTCGAACGTCAACGCGCAGAAGGACTACCTGCTGCACGTGATCCTCGTGGGGCAGCCCGAGCTGCGCTCGCTGCTGCAGAGCCGCCAGCTGCGCCAGCTCACGCAGAGAGTTTCCGTGGCCTACCACCTGAACCGACTGACTGACGAGGAGGTTGCCAGGTACATCGTGCACCGGGTGACGCTCGCCGGTGGATCCGACAGCCTGTTTAGTCCGGAAGCCATCCGACTGATTGCCGCCGCCAGCGACGGCATTCCGCGGCTCGTGAATACCTTCTGCGATCTCGCGCTGGTGTATGCGTTTTCGGAGGAGAAGAAGTCCGTCACGGCGACTGAGGTCAGGGCGGTGCTGGAGGATCGGCTGCTGATGGGGTTGCCGGCGGGGGGTGGTGAGCTCGCTAACGTCGTCTCAATTGAGGGAGCTGGTGTCCCGCCAGCGACACCCAGTTCGGCTCACTCTGCCTAGTCAATCTCCTCACAACGTGGTAATGCCGCTAGATGACCTCGAAGTCTTGATGTTCCCGGCCTGACCTGGAAATGAGCGGAACGCAGTTGGGTGGATGCGAAGCAATGCAAACCATCAACGGCTTTTCCTCAGAGCTACCTCATCGCTTGTAGGCTAGGCTTGCATGAATGTTACGCAGGAGAATTCCGACTACGCCACGCGGACGACGAATCGGTCGAAACATCAACAAAGACCGGTGACAGGGCCAAGTCATAGTGGCAAGTGACCTGCGCCCGTTGCAAAGTATGCTGTTAATTGCTGGCGGCACAGTCGTCGGGCAAGCCGTATTGGTCCTTGCGACCCCATTAATTACACGCCTTTACTCACCTGAGGAGATAGGCCTGTATGCGGTCTTCTCCGCAATCGTGGCAATGGTTGCCACCATTGCTTCACTACACTACGAACTCGCGATTCCGTTACCGCGATCTGCATTCGCGGCCAAGCGCGTCTTTGTTGTTGCCATGGTTGCTACGGCTTTATTGGCGAGCGCCGCTATCTTAATCGTCCTGCTCTGGGGTGACTGGATACTTCAAGTGTTGGCGGCCGAGAAGCTCAGCAACGCATTATGGCTCCTGCCGATATGTATTGGGCTCTCCGGCGTGCTCAACGTGCTAAATCTATGGGCTATACGGATTCGTGCATTCCGGGCAACGTCCCTCTCCAAGGGTCTGCAAGGAATAGGCCAAGCCGGTCCCCAGGTAGGCATGGGGTTTGCCGGCGCAGGCCTCG
>CAZPNN010000438.1:0-8048 GCA_964587605.1 uncultured Chromatiaceae bacterium | reverse complement strand
TCAAACGGGACGTGGCAAGCCCTGCTCCGCGACGCGCTGGGCTACCCGGGGCTATCTGGCGAATCGCCCGCACGGCGGTTGATGAGGCTCGACAAGGCGCCCGGAAACTGGTCCGAGATCCTGACGCCCGCGTCGCCGCCGAACCGGCCTGCGAGTTGACGCATTGACGGTCGATCGTATACTGCCAAAGCCTTTCTGAGGTGCTCCACGGTCCGTTCAGGGGGGGTCGAACCGTGGGTCCCCGACAACAATACGGTGTCCATTGCGGGGACAACGCGACGACACCCTGAACCAAAGATGACCTCCCGGGTGCAAACTGCCTCCCTTGATAAGTTCTCCATTTCCCGAACCCAGTAGTTGAGGAGCCTGCGTGATGAATCGGTGTTTGATGGCAATCGTCCTGGGGCTGGCAACTACCTCCGCCCTGGCGGCGGACGACAACGGCGTCTGGAACGCCGGCCTGGCTGCCAGCTTTGGCGATTACGAGTTTGACAGCAGTCAGCTGGGCGACGAATCCGTCGGCTTCAAGCTCTTCACGGGCTACCGCATCAACCAGTGGCTGGGAATCGAAGGCGCTTACCACAACTTCGGTGATTTCGAGGAAGACCTGGACCCGCCCAACCCGGGCGGCAGTGCCACCGCCGATATTGACGGGTTCAGCGGCTCGGCGCTGCTCTATGCGCCGATCGACAATGACAGCTTCGAGGCCTACGGCAAGGCCGGCTATTATTTCTTCGACCAGGAAGTCGTCGTCGACGACGTCGTGGCCGGCAGCAATTCACCGGAGGGCATCCTGCTCGGCGCCGGTGCGCGCTTGTTTGTCAGCGAGCAGTTTGCCGTTCGTGGTGAAGCTGAATGGTTTGACATCAACGATGGCAGCCTCTGGGCGCTGAATATCGGTTTCGAGTATCTGTTTGGCCGGCCGGCAAAGGTTGTTGCCCCGGCGGTTGCGGCCGCTCCGGTGGTAGCCGCCCCACCGCCCGCGCCCGCACCGCCGCCACCGCCACCGGCTGATACTGACGGTGACGGCGTGATCGACGCCAAGGACCAGTGCGCCGATACGCCGAAGGGCGATCGGGTCGGCGCGGCTGGCTGCTCTTGCGACATCACCCGCCAGGTGCAATTTGCACTCAATTCAGCCGACCTTACGGCCGAGGGCAAAGACACGCTGGATGAATTGGCCGAAAACCTTGTGCGCCTGAAGTTCGTATCAGGAACCGTTGTTGGCCACACCGACAGCTCCGGCACCGATGAATTCAACCAGAAGCTGTCCGAAGCGCGCGCTGCCACGGTCGCGAACTACCTTCAGGACAAGGGCATTGCAAGCGGTCGATTGATGGCCTCCGGAGCTGGCGAGAGCGAGCCCATCGCTGACAACAGCACCGAAGAGGGCCGCGCGGAGAATCGCCGGGTGGTACTGAAGCGCACCGACTGCGACAAACCGAACTGATCAGGAGCCGGATTCATGCAATCTGATTTCAACCCGGCACTTGGCCACTTGCTGGCGTTCACCGCGCTTCTCGCTGTGCTGGCGATTCCGGCTCATGCCGGGCCTGCTGATGCGGGCTGGCGGGTCGGCGGGTCCGTATTGTTTGGCGAGTACTCGCTCGATAACAACGCTCTCGACGACAGTTCGGTCGGCTTCAAGGCCTACGGGCAGTACCGCTTCAACAAGTACTTCGGAATTGAGGGCGCATTCATCAACTCCGGCGACTTTGACGAAGACACCACCCCCGCCGAGTCGGGTGGTGATGCGACGGTCAGTGCCACTGGCTTCAGCCTGGATGCCGTGGGTTACTTGCCGTTCTCGCCTGACAACCTTCAGGTGTTTGGCAAAGCCGGCTACTTCAACCTTGACCAGGATCTGGAAATCGACGGGAACCCCGGCAGCTCGCGCAGCGCTGACGGCATTACGGTCGGCATCGGCGCGGACATTGTCATCGCCGAGCAGTTGGCGGTGCGCCTTGAGGGGGACTGGTACGACCTGGATGACGCAGAATTCTGGACCGTCGGTCTTGGGCTCAACTACCAGTTTGGCAAACCCTGACCCCTTTTCCCTTCCTGAGAGCGCTCCTTTTCTTCCTGCTGTTCAGCGCGGGAACTCCCGCCGCTGACTGGGCCCACTACGGCGACGCCGCCGGCGGCCACATGTGGCAGTACTCCTTCAAGATCGGCGACTCGCTGGTGGCGTGGCGCTTGCCGGAGTAACCCGGACTGCCGTCACAGTCCGCACCCGGGCATCTGCAGACGATCAAGGGCAACGAAGTTGTCCCGCCGACCCCTTCAGGCATTGATTCTGTGACCGGTTTTACAGAACGCCCGGTCAGCCTCACGCACACTTCCCGCAGGTCTTAAAAGGGCACGACCGGAACTCGCGGGGTTCCGGCCACCCACCATCCCGGGAGCAATACATGATCAGGCAGTCTCGTCAGCAGGGCCTTACGCTGGTCGAAGTCGCGATCACGCTCGTCATCATCGGTCTCCTGATTGGTGGTGTGCTGAAAGGCCAGCAGATGATCACGAATGCGAAGGTGCGCAAGGTGGAGAGTGACTTGAAGGGTATTTCCGCCGCTATCCTGGCCTACCAGGACCGCTACGGCGTGCTACCGGGCGATGACCCCTCCGCTGCCACCCGGTTCCCCGGCACCTGGACTGCCGCTGACAATGGCAATGGCAATGGCGTCATCGCCGGCAGCTGGAACAGCACAATCAACGCCAACGAGTCCCGCAAGATCTGGAAACACCTGCGCGGCTCGGGTTTCCTGAAGGGTCCTGTTGACGGATCCGTCGCCGCCTATCAGCAGCCGGCACATCCGTACGGCGGCCTGATCGGCTTCGAGCAGGGCCTGTACAACCTGAGCGGCCACGTCATTGTCTTCGGCGCGCTGCCGGGCAATGTCACCCAAGTCCTTGAAGCGCGCGGCGGCGACGACGGCAGTCCCAGCCAGGGCTCCGTACAGGGCAACGCCACGGCCACGGCCTATACGCCGACCACGAAGTACGACCTGGCCTACAGCTTCTAGGCGCGGTCAGCCCTAGTCCTCCAGCTCGATCTCGTCGGCCACGATCGGGCCACCGGACTGGGTGAAACTGACCTGGACTTCGTCGCCGTCGCTCAGCAGGTCAAAAAAGGCGCTGCTCGAGATCTGCACATCATTGCTGTCCCTGAACACCGTTCCGGCGTTGGTGCTGACCGTTACCCCGAGCACGGTGATGTCGGGAATCGCGGCGAGAGTGCCCGCCGGCCCGCGCAACAAGCCCTCGTCGCTGGGGCCCTCCCGGTCCACGATGACAGCGGTCAGCGTGGCGCCCGCACCGGGGGCGCCACGGACCTCCACGTAGTCACCATCGCTGATATTGGCGAGACCGAAGATCTGCCCGCCGGCGCCGTCGAGGTGATCTTCGAAACGCGTCGTCGCGTTCACAGTGACGGTTACTCCCGCGACGATGAACGTCGTCGCACCCGGAGTGCCGATCACATTGCCAAACACCCGACCGTCGATGCTGTCGTCGTCACCGTCATCGTCGCTGTCGCCGGACTTGAACTCGACCTTCCTGGCGACAATGACGCCAGAAGCGTTCACCTCGCCCTCGACCTCAACTTTGACGTTCTCAGCGAGGTCACCGGCCACGCCGTCCTCGTAGACCGTCTGGCCGCTGGTGGTGACCGCAACCCCGGAGACGGTGAAGCTGGTGGCCGAAGCGAAGGTCGTGATGTAGCCCTCGACCTCGCCGTCATCGCCGTCGTCGGCCCCGGAGATTCCGTCGTCCTCGAGTTCAACCTTGTCGGCGATGAGCGCGCCAGCGTCCACATCGAAGGTCTCGCCCTCCACTTCCACGAACAAGCCGTTGGACAGCGCCGGCGGGTTGATAACCTGGCCGTAGTCCACGGTCAGGCCATTGATGATGAAGGTCTGGTCGATCGTGTTGAGGCTCTCGATTAACCCGCGCACCTCCAGGTCGTCCTCGCTTGCGTCGACGCCCTCGATCCGGGTTGCCCGGACGGCCCCGTTACCGTCGATCAGGCCGCTCACTTCGATGAACTGGCCGACATTAAGGCCCGTGAGATCCCGCGGCGAGATGTTGTCGTCAAACGACGTTGCGGCATCGACGATGACGACCTGACCCAGGACGACCAGGCTCTGGGTCACGGGGTCAATGCTGGCGATGGGTCCTTCCACGGTATCGTCATAGCTGACCGTCTCGGCGCGTCGCGTGACTCCATCGTCGAGGCTGTTCCACTGGATCGTGACCTGCTGGCCGACGTGCAGGTCGCCCTGGGCACCGGAACCGCTGTCGTCGATGTCAAACGTTGCCCCGCTGGTCGAATACTCCACACCATTCACGATGATGCTGCCAAAGCCATTGATGGTGCCGGTCGTGACTCCGAGGCGATCAATGCCCGCAAGGTTGCTACCCCCGCCACCGCCGCAAGCGACCACCAGGCCGGCCACGAGGCCGACTGCCACAAATACACGTGTCAATTTCTGCATGACTGATTACCCTCTTACTCTCCGGAAATCAAAAAAACGCCCAGTCCCAGCCGCGCGCGCTTGCGGGCGCCGCCCGCTGCCGGCTTTGCTTCGTGTTCCGTCAACCATTTGTCGACCCGCTCAAGAAACTCCTGCCCGTTTTTCTCGACGAATGATTCAAATTCAGGGATAGCCGCCACATCAACGCTGTCGTTGGTTGCCCGACCGATAAACCGCCGGGCTGGTGCTTCGCTGCCTGACGACCGGGGTACCGCACCCGCATCCAGGTTGTGCGTAATGCTCGCGCCCAGATCACACAGCGTGCTGCCGGCATTCAGGATCCACTGGGGATCGAAGCGCTTCGGCATGAAGTAGCGGCGCTCCGCCCGTAGCATGCCGTCGGGCAACGTCGTGATGGCGCCGGCACGTTCGAGTTCCTTGCGCATGCTGGTCAGGGGGACATCGCTCCCGTAGCGCTGCCACAAGGTCGCGAAAGTTGCCCCATCGCCGTCGGCTGCCAGTACCCGAGGGTGGCCGGTCGCGGTGATGAACTCCGGATCCTGGTGCCAGCCGGAAAGCAGCCGGGTGGCATCGGTCGTCTTGTTTGGCAGCGGGGTTGCTGGCTGTTCCAGCAGGGCACGGACCCGGACGACTTCCTTGCGGCTGACGCCGGTCAGGATCGAAACGCGGGAGACGTTGGTAGGCCGGCCGTTCAGGCCGTGCTCATCACTGGCGACCGCCACGAAGACGCCTTTGGAGAGCTCCGAGAACTCGCGCCAGGTCATCCCGCACTTCAGCAGCAGGCTCGCGATCGGCCGGAGCAGAACGCGGCAGGTCTGGACGACGGCGGACCGGTCCAGATTCTCGGCAGCGTTGATGGGGGTTGGGTTATCCATAATTATATGGGGTTTATATACCCATAATATGTATAACTACCCCATATCTAACCGGCCAGTCAAGCCTCGACGCGTCATTCCGGCCCCAGAACCACGAGCGACTTGCCCACGTTTTCCCCCCGCATCAGGCGGGCAAAGTGTCCCCCGGCCGCGGCGATGCCTTGCGCCCGGTCCTCCCTGAAGCGGATCCGGCCGGTGCGCAGGCCCTCGGCAACGGCGGCCTCGAAGACCGGCCGGCGATGCTCGAAGTCCGTCACCACCAGACCCTTCATGACGGCCCGTTTCATGATGGGCAACGCCAGGTCCAGCGGCTTCGACTTTGCCGGGTCGTTGTACCGCTCCATCAGTCCACAGAGGATCACGGTGCCATTGACCTTCAATACCGAAAAGGCATCGGCCAGCATCTGACCGCCGACGTTGTCGTGGTAAATGTCCGCGCCGTCGGGCAGCGCCGCCCGCAGGGCGTCCTGAAAACCGTCGCGGCGGTAATTCACGCAGGCGCGGAAACCAGACTCTTGCATCACGAGCGCACACTTTTCATCGGTACCCGCGATGCCCACGGCCTCGGCGCCACGCTGTATCGCGAGCTGGCCGGCGAGTGAGCCGACCGGCCCGAGAGCGGCCGAGACCAGCACCGTCTGGCCAGCCTGGACGTTGGCCAGTTCAATGATGCTCGCCCACGCGGTAAGTCCGGGCATGCCAAGCACACCGAGCCAGGCCGACAACGGCGCCTGCGCAGGGTCCAGCCGCGATGTCCGCTCTCCGGTCGACAGGCCATATTCCTGCCAGCCGCCAAAATGGCGCACATAGTCCCCGGCGGCGTAATCCGGGTGACGGGACGAGACCACCTGCCCCACCGTTTCCGCGGCCGGCATGTCGCCCGGCCCGAGGGGCTGACGGCCCAGCATGTGCCGGCCAGCCATCGCCGAACGCTGGTAGGGATCCAGGGACAGGTAGATGTGCCGGACCAGCAGCTCGCCGTCGCGCGGCTCCGGCAACGGCTCGTCCACCACACGAAAGTCAGCCGGGTCCGGGACACCAACCAGTGAACGGCTAAGCACGACCTTGTGATTGCGCATCGGCTCACCGTACCTGCTGCTGCCCCTTCCGGCTAGACTACGCACCCACTTCGGGGCTATAGCCCCGCCGCGATTCCCGGTGCGTCACCGGCAAAAGGACAAAAGAACAATGGCCATTATCCCGTTCGAGACCAAGATCGACTTCATGAATCCCCGCTGGAACCGCGACGCCTGGGCGCGCATCCAGGGTGACCTGGATTCCAGCAAGGAGCGCATCGGCCACTGCTGTGGCGTGATCCTCGGTGTGAAGCCGGGCGAGAAGGTGAAGCCGCTGCTCGGTTTTCAGACCTTCCTGGCCACGCGGCTGGTGCCGCTGCCCGATGGCAACATCCGCCGCCTGAACAAGGAAGTGATCTTCTATACCAGCCTCACCCGCCTGGGCCAGCCCGGCGAGATCATCGAGGAATGGACCAATCCCTGGACCCAGGAAAAGCTCAAGGTCGTGCAGGTGATCAACGATCCCTTCAACTACACCATCAGCGACATGCTGATCCTCGCGCCCGAAGATTTCCCCGGCGACAAGAGCAAGCTGCCGAAGATCCCGCTGATCTTCCCCTGGCAGGAACTGAACGGCGACACGCTGGCGCTGTCGACCGACATGCACCTGAACTACAAGAACCCGCTGCAGCCGGACAAGTGGCCGCGCGAGTCCAGTGGCGAAAATGCGCAGGTGTCCGAGATGATGCGTTACTTCGTGTCACGCAAGGATCTGGAGAACCCCAAGCTGACCGCCGTGCCCTACAGCGGCACCTGGCACCGCGTCACGCCGTGGCTGCCGTGGATGCTGATGGGCCAGACGCCGGGCCATTGCCTGTACACGGCAACGATGACCGGCTTCGACTCCGCCGAGAAACTGCCCAAGGTGCTGCTCGACTACGCGAAGAAGCACTGCCCTGACGTGCTGAAGGCGCCAACAGAAGACTACGGCCCCAGCCACTCCAGCCTGGAGCACTACGCCAAGCAGCAAAAGCCGGCGCCCGTCTGACCAAAAGGTACCAAAAGGTACCGGACCTTAGTTATTTTAGTTATTTGGTTTCATGCGCGTACTGCTCGTCTACGCCCACCCGGAGCCGACTTCCTTCAACGGCGCCATGAAGGACCTGGCCGTCGAGACCCTCTCGGCGGCCGGGCACGAGGTGACGGTTTCGGATCTCTATGCCCAGAATTTCAATCCGGTGACCGGCGCCCATGATTTTCTGCACCGGGCTAATGCCGCGCATCTTGATATAGGCACCGAGCAAGCGAACGCCGCCCGCACTGCCGGCTTTGCGCCCGACGTGCAGGCCGAGATCGACAAACTCGTGGCGGCCGATTTCCTGCTACTGCAATTCCCGTTCTGGTGGTACTCGGTACCCGCCATGCTCAAGGGCTGGATCGACCGGGTGTTTGCCTACGGCGTGGCCTACGACTTTGGCCGGACCTGGGACCGCGGCGTGTTCAGCGGCCGGCGCGCGATGCTGGCCTTCACGACCAGCGCACCACCCACTTCGTCATTACCCGATGGCCGCAACGGCGACCTGGAACGCACACTGTGGCCACTGCACGCCGGTGTGCTCGCGCTGTGCGGCTACGAGGTACTCAAGCCCTACGTTGCGCACGCG